>NZ_JAQGJL010000058.1 GCF_028290645.1 Devosia sp.
GACCGCCGATGTAAAGGGCGCCGAGCTACAGCGGCTTAGGATGCGGGACGGGACGGAGATGTAACGGCCTTCGACATACGTCCCACGGACGACCAGTGTGGCGAGCGACGGGCCGGTGGGAAATCCGAGGGCTGCGATCGATGTCGCCCTGAAAGATCTATGCGCTGCGCACCTAGTAACGGTGCGATCCTTGCCGGCCGAACGCCTTACGTGGAGTTCGGACATCGCCTTACGATCGAGAATGGATCGGCTGGTGATGCCATTATCAAGGTCAGAAACGCGGCGACCGGTCGGCTCGTTGTGTCGTTCTTCGCGGCTAGGAGCCGGACGGCCGTAGTCAATGACCTGCCTGACCCAGGAGCTATCGTTCACGCTCTATGCTGTCGCCGGCGGAAACGTCAGGCCGACGGGCATTGGCTCGGCGGATTTCAATGCCAACTAGCTAGTGAGTTTCGATCGAGCGGTTTGACAGAGATCGGCGACCTGAAACAGCTCTACGATCCAGATCCCGCCATCTTTTCCCTACCCTCCCGTCCCGTCTCTGAAGGTCGCGGGCTGGGCGGCCGAACAATTTGTGTCGTCCTGCCGCCGTCCTGCGCGCGCGCCTAGCGCTTCATCGTCAGGTTCGTTGCCGAGACCTTGCCGTCCCTGCCCTTCTCGAGCTCATACGAGACCTTATCGCCCTCATTCAGGGAAGACAGGCCGGAACGCTCGAGGGCAGAGATATGCACGAATGCATCCTTGCTGCCGTCGTCCGGCTGGATGAACCCAAATCCCTTCTGGGTATTGAAAAACTTCACTACGCCTTCAGTCATTCCAGACCCTCATCAATGGCCGGCGAACTCCCGCCGGGTACTTAGGGGCGACGTCGCGTCGCCCGAACGATGAAAAAATGGCGGAAGATTGCGAACTATTCAAGACCAATTGACTGCGATTGGGTTCGTTCGACTGTCTAAGGGAGGTTCTTGGAAAGACCGCTCCGCTTAATTGCACACCAGAATGGTATAGTTTAGTTCTTTCGACTAAGATGGACCCCGCTCCGGGCCAGACCGGCGGACCGATATCTGCACGGAGTGATCGAGCATCGCGGTCGACGCCCGGCTTGCCCCAGAGTTTACGGCGCTTAGTCTCCGCTCATCGCCGGCACCCCCGCGCCACCGATCGAGAAACGAGTGCACATCGTCCATCGCCGACTTCACCGCGGGGTCTGCCGGTAAATGACCGTGTTTGGCCAACGCCAAGTCCAGCACGGACAGTACATGTCGACCCGACCTTCCGGCACTTTGACGGGAACGAGATGCAGACAGGCAATCCGCTTCTCGATCTCGCCATCGGCGGCGAGATTTGGGAGTCGCCTGCACGCAGCATCGAAAGCCATGTCCTCGGCGAGCGGCGGGGGATCGTCCACGTCCGGGTAGCTGGAATCTCAGCGACCTCCGGTCCATGCCTATCTCCTACTACCCAAGCCTGCGGCGTGCGCAGAAATCCACGTCACCCGTGCAAACCCTTCGTCCTTGTCGAGTACCAAATTCGTGCGGCGGTCCAGATCGCGAACTCGTATTCGCGATCGTCCGGCGACGGAAATCCGCGTCAGTCGGCGTCGTCATGTGGTCGAAAAACGATATCCGCTCGAGCCAGTCTTTCAGTGCCGCCGGATCGACCTGACGCACGTCGTCATCAATCTGCACCGTCGCGGCCTCGATCTCGCCGATATGTCGGTGCTGGCCTTCGATGAGTCCCCATCCGGTTCTCATATCTAGACCACCAGATCCGTCAAAAACTCAGGTTCCTGGCCGCTGTCCGTCATCGCGCGGCGTCGCATAACCCCGCGGATTGCAGATCACACGCGTCGCCCCGACGACACAGTCGCGGCTCGCATGCGTGTGCCCGTGCACCCAGAGGTGCGGCTGCCAGCTCTTGAGAACCGAACCACGAAATTGGCGCTTTGAGATTGCCCCGGAAGGGGGCCGGTTCTGGGGATCGTCCGCTATCTCTTGAAGCGGTTGTCCGCGGGGTTATCCGGCCAAGCCTTTGCAATGTCGCAGACTCAATGCGCGAGCAATTTGCCGAGCAAAAACAACAGACTGCATGGCGGTGGATGTAGTCCACTGCGAACCTGGCTCCGTCTCACTTACTAAAATAGCAGGGAACTCGACGTCGCACTCCTGAGATGCGACCACGCTTCATTTTCTCTTGCGAAATCAGAGCCTTGCCGAGCGTCCTCCGTGGCGTGGCTGGGGCGAACAGTGCCTGGAGTTGGTTCGACCGCTGTCGAAACAGGGAATTTTGTCGTCAGCTCGCTGTCCTTAAGCGGGATTGGACTGACGTTAAGTGGGATGAAGATGTCGGTTGGCGGGACCAACGAGCTGCTCAGCGGAATTGGTTTGTCGGTACCCGAAACGGCAGTACGCTTATGCGGTTTTGAGGGGCCGCAAGTCGGGATTTGCGTGCGGCTAGACGGGATAGCAAAGTCGTTGTGCGCACGAGGGGCGAGTGTCGCTGTTGCAATCGCTTCCAGCCCCCCTTGCACCGGCCAGGACGATCAAGCTGACGCGAGACATGCGGGCGGGGGCGCCGATTCGCGCGGAGGCGTGATCAGCGCATAGCGGGGGGTCTGGGAGAGGTCTCGACCGGATCCGATCACGCAACCGTGAACGGGCCTTGGACCCCCGTTTCAAAAACTCAAAATCCTTAAACGGGTTTTGAAAGGGTATTCAACCGCTGTTAAACGGGCTTTGAAAAATCCGAGCAAAATCGGGGGTTTTGCGCCGTTCTCCCTCCAACAAACTTGTTGCCTCGACCCCCAATAGTTCTGAATTTAGGTCTTCACCCCCGCTTCCGGGAGTGGAGAGATGACATGCAGCACACGACGGCCCCGACCATCGAGATGATGTCAGTTGGGGCGCTTCGACCGTACTCGGGCAACGCCCGCACCCACTCGAAACGCCAGCTGCGCCAGATTGGCGACAGCATCAAGCGCTTCGGCTTCACCAACCCGGTACTGATCAGCGATGCCGGCGAGATCATCGCCGGCCACGGCCGGGTACTCGCGGCGCGCGAGCTCGGCATCGAGACCGTGCCGACGCTGAAACTCTCCCACCTCAGCGCGGAAGAGCGTCGTGCTTACGTGCTCGCCGACAACAAGCTGGCGCTGAACGCCGGCTGGGACATGGAGATCCTGTCGATCGAGCTGCAGGCGCTCATCGACCTCGACTTCGACGTGACCCTGACCGGCTTTTCGCTGGCCGAGGTCGACCTGACCATCGACCAGGCCAAGGAGGCCGCCACCGATGGGCCGGAGGACCGGATCCCGGAACTGGGAGATGCACCGGTCACCAGGGCCGGCGATCTCTGGCAGCTCGGCGATCATCGCCTGCTGTGCGGCGATGCCCAGTTGGTGGATGATGTCGGAAGGCTCATGGGGTCTGATCGCGCCGACCTGATCTTCACCGACCCACCCTACAACGTGCCGATCGATGGCCATGTCAGCGGTCTGGGGGCGATCCGGCATCGCGAGTTCGCCTTTGCCGCGGGCGAGATGAGCCCCGCCCGGTTTACCGCCTTCCTCAAGCAGACACTCTCCAATGCTGCCGCTATGACCAGGGACGGCGCTATCGCCTTCGTCTGCATGGACTGGCGACATATCCGCGAACTCCTCGATGCCGCAGAAGGCGTCTTCTCGGAACTGAAGAACCTCTGCGTCTGGAACAAGACCAATGGCGGCATGGGCAGCTTCTACCGCTCCAAGCACGAGCTGGTCTTCGTCTTCAAGCTCGGCGATGCGCCCCACACCAACAGCTTCGGGCTGGGTGAGACCGGCCGCTACCGCACCAATGTCTGGGACTATGCCGGCATCAGCAGCATGGGGGCCGATCGCGCCGACCAGCTGTCGATGCACCCGACGGTGAAGCCGGTGGCTCTGGTTGCCGACGCCATCCGGGACTGTTCGCGCCGCGGCGAGATCGTGCTCGACCTGTTTGCCGGATCGGGGACGACGCTGATCGCTGCCGCCAGCTGTGGGCGCCTGGCGCGGGTGCTCGAGTATGATCCACTCTATTGCGACACCATCGTCAGACGCTGGGAGAACTACACCGGCAAGCTGGCGGTCCTCTCAGCGACTGGCAGCTCGTTCGAAGCATTGGCCGCTGAGCGCCAACCGGCTACGCCGCGCACCTCCCGCGCGAAGAACGCCCGGAGGAGCAGATGAGCAAGCACCCGCAGGACGGCGGCAAGCCTATGGCATCAAAGGGGTTGTCAAAGGAGGCGGTCGAAGCGGCGAAGTCGGAGATCCTTCACGGGACCGGCTACAAACGTCCGCCGCAACATTCACGGTTCAAGAAGGGACAATCGGGCAACCCCAAGGGCCGTCCGAAAGCCCAAGATTTGGGGATGGGCCAACGATCATCCAGCGCTTTGGCGCTCAACGAAGCCGAGCGACTGATCACCGTGCGTGAAGGCGACAAGGTCCATCAGATCCCCGCGATCGAGGCGGTGCACCGGGCCCAGTATGCGTCGGCGACCAAAGGCAACGCCCATGCGCAGAAGCATATCATCGAGAATTACAAGCAGGCCGACCGCGCGCGACGACAGGAGATCCGGGAGAACAACGAGTGGTGGGCCGGTTACGTTCGACGCGGGCGGGAGGCGCATGCTTACGCGGCAGAAAACGGGCTGCCGGTCCCACCTAGCCTTCCTCACCCCGATGATGTGGTGATCGACTCTGAGCGCGGCGTGCGCTTCAGCGGGCCGTTCGACGACGTTTCAGCAGAGAATTTTCGGAACACGGTTCGTCTGCGGGACGTGCTGATCATGCAGGATGCGCTGCAGCAACGTGAGGTCGAGCAAGCCGGACACGGGGAGCATGGCACCGCCCTCGCCTGCGTCATGCTGCTGGATCGGGGCTTTCCTGAACGCTTTCGGTTGTCGGAATCGGACTGGACTATGCGCATGCTCCGACTGGAGGGCGTCACCAAGCGGGAACTGCGGCGGAGGCTAACGCACGATTGGGCAGCGCTCGGGGTCGATTGGCATCCGGATAGTCGCCTGCCGACGCTGTCGAAGTTCCTCGCCATGCTCGATCAGCTTATGGAGGCGGTCGCTGAGCTGGAGCGAGAAGACAAAGGTTAGGGTGTGCGCGGTAGGGCCCCCCATGAACCCTACATGGCGACCCGTCCATCTTGCGATCGACGTCCTACGGCCGGGGGAATTTCACCGTGTCACGCGCACACGGGACGCATAGCTCCTACCAACGAAGCTGACAAGGCGCAGCACACGCCGCGCCTTTCCGCCGCGCCACCGCCGCTCACGGAAGAGGTGGTTTGTCTTCCATAGGCTACCGATGCCATTGGTCAGTATCGCCGAGGGATCGAAGTCATTGGCTGCATAATCCACCTCGCCGACGGTCACCATGTCGCCATGGTCGCCTACGTGCGCCGGCGCAGCATATGGGCCGTCCGGAATCGCCGGGTCCCCCTGCATCGCGACCATATCATGCCCTTGAGCTGCGGCGCCGCTGGCGAGCGCCGCCGCGCCACTGGCCGCGATCAGCCCACGGCGAGCTAGGATGATTATCTTTGCTGTAGGTGCTTCTAGGAACAGGCTGTGTGCAAGCGTCCTCGGTCGATCGGAACGCCTACGGCAGAATCTGACCTGCCGCGAGGACAAGCAGTGCCACCCCTGCGAGCACGTCCACCACCCGGATGACCATTGGTAGCGCCATGCCCCTGCCCTCGAGCAGTCGGACCACATGTTGGCGGGCCCATACGCTGGCGACAGCGACGCCTGTAAGCACGATGCCAACGCCCAAGACCATCGCCACGGCAAACGTCAATCCGGCCTCCGGCACACCCTGAGATGTTGCAAAGAACATCAGGAACAATGTCAGGGGACACGGGACAAGCCCGGCAGCGATGCCCGCCATGACGCCTTCTCCGTGAGTATGAGGCCGCCCGAGAAGGGCACGCAATACTAGCCACAAACCCACCCCAACGAGTAGTACACGGCTGATGAGTTCGAGCGCCGGCGCCTGACCGGCGCCGACTATGGTGCGCGTCACGATGGTATTCGTCACCACGGCCAGCAGCACTGCCATGCTGATATGGGTGACGGCAAGCGCCACGGCCGTCAGCATGACCTTGAGGCGAGAGAGATCGGAACCCACCGCGTAGGCAGCCAGCACCGATTTTCCATGCCCCGGTGTCAGCGCATGCGCCGCGCCGAAAACGATGCCAAGCGGCAGCACGGCGAGAAGCGCAAGCCAGTCATGGTTAGCCGCGAAGGCTTCGATATTGCCCGAAAAGGCGGAGCGGATCGAACCCTGCAGCTGAACCAGGAACTCGAGCATGGCCTAGTGGTGCTGCCCGGCGGGCTCAGCCATAGCAAAAGCCAGCTCTTCGCTCTCGGTGCCGGCAGCCAGTCGCAACCGGGCACTGAACTCGTGCGGCTCTTCCGGCGCCGTCTGGCTTTGCAGCAGGTGGTGGTCCCCGCCGACCGGGCGTAGGTCCAGGACCTCGGTTCGGCCGCCCTCGCGCTCGATGTCGACGCTTGCTTTCAGCCCCTCGGCGTGGCGCGAAACGCGGAGCCGCATCCGCTCGCCGTCAGGCGTATCGACGATCTGCAGCAAGCCGTTGGCAAGGCGGGTCGCGACGGGCACCGGATCCGGAGCATGGTGATGTCCACCGCCCTCTGCAGACGGCGCGAACAGGATGCTTGCTTCGGCAAGGGCGGGAAGGTGGTCTTTCAGCTCGTGCCGGAGCTGGTGGGCGATGGTGTTGGCCGCAGCGAGGAAGATGCCTTCATCGAGGGCGATCGTGACCTGGATGTGCAGCTTATGGCCGATCCAGCGGGCCTTTGCGTCGACAATCCTGTCGATGCCTTTCACATGGGCGGCGGCGTGGTGGATTTCTTCCAGGGTCCCCGGCTCGATGCCGTCGAGCATGCGCGTCAGAACCGAGCGGGCCGACTGCCAGACGATGCCGAGGATGGCGACGGTGATGAGAAGACCGATGATGGGGTCGGCCAGCGGGAAACCCATCCAGACACCGATCGCACCTGCTACGACGGCGAGGCTGGTCAATCCGTCCGTTCGGGCGTGATAGCCGTCGGCGATAAGTGCTGCCGAATTGATGCGCCGGCCGGTACGAATGCGGATCACGGCGACGATCTCGTTGCCGGCAAATCCGACGATGCCCGCACCGATCAGCCAGCCGAGGTGCTGGACTGGGCGCGGATTGATGAGGTGGTCGATCGACTCGTAGCCGGCTACGATCGCGCTCAGCAGGATGATGAGCACGATCATGATGCCCGCCAGGTCCTCGACGCGGCCGAGTCCGTAGTTGAACACCTTGGTCGCGGGGCGGCGGACCAGGACAAAGGCGATCCAGAGCGGGACGGCGGTCATTGCATCACCGACATTGTGGATCGTGTCGGCGAGCAGCGCCACGCTGCCGGAGAAGTAGACGACGACGAGCTGCATGAGCGCCGTAGCGGCGAGGATGACGAAGGACCACTTGATGGCGTTGATCCCCTCGGTCGTCGTCGCGATCGTCGCGTCGATGACGCCGTGGGTGTGGCCATGATCGCCGTCGTCCTTGTGACCCTGGCTGTGGCCATGTCCACCGGGCCCGTGGGCGCCATGTCCACCGGGGCCGAAACCGAACCAGGCCAGAATAGTGCGCAGCATGGTCATTCTCACAGGTACTTCGCCAAGGTTCTGAATTCGGCCAGGGTGGCCGCGGACGTCATCTCTCCCGATCCAAGGCCGTCGCCGAGGCAATGCTCCATGTGGTCATGGATCAACTCGCGCTTGGCATTGGTGATCGCGCTCTCCACGGCGTGCAGTTGCTGGGCCAGATCGGTGCACGAGCGCCCCGCGTCGATCATCTCGATGACCGAGGCGAGGTGCCCACAGGCCCGCTTGAGGCGCTTGGAAATGTCGGGATGGGAGTGATGTTTCATGCCGCTGTGTATCCCCCTGGGGAGGATACCGCAAGCGGCATGAGGTGCGTCAGATCAGCTTGCGAAGCTCCGCGTAATCACCGCCGGTACGCAGGGTCACGACCACGTCCTCGTTGCCCCGGTTGCGGAAAAACCAGCCATGGGTCCCATCGAACGGGGCCTGTAACTCGCCACTGTCGCCTTGCACCGCACGGCCCTCCTCGAAGCTTACCGATTGGCCGGCACCCTCGCCGTGTGCATCGAAGTTGATCACCCCGCCATCGACGACGAATTCGTAGTTGGCCGTCGCGCCTGCCGCCATGACCATCTTGTACTCGGTGCCCTGGCCGGGCGTCAGCGTGAACACCACTTCGTCCCTCCAGCCCGGAACTGCCTGTTGGCCGGCTCGGGCTCGGCAACCGCCAATTGCAGCGGCGCTACGAGGGGGGCCACGGTTTCGGGCTGCTCCGGCTGTTGGGCGGCAGCGAGAACGGCCTCCAGCGCGGCCACGCGACGCTCAAGTTCCACTGTCACGGCAGAGGGAGCGGCCATTTCCGGTGAGTCTGCCGCGGTGACGGTCTGCGCCGTCTGCGCTGCGGCCTCCTCAGCCAGCAATCCCCGCCGTGGTGTTGCGGAGTTGGCCGGGCCTCGTGTTCTCGAGCGGCGACCACCGCTAGAGCCTCATTATTCTGCCCGAGCAAGACATCTTCGCTCCGCTGTTGAAGGCCTTCGGGGCACCGGCGATCACCTCGATCCAGGGGGAATAGTGGAATGGATCGGGCCGAGCGGACCATGCCCGCGGCACGTCGATCTGTAGGACCCCCTTTAATCAACTCGGGTCGTCGCGCGGTGCTCGGGCATTGGGTCCGTCACCAGCAGGAAGGAATAGGCCCACACCCGCGTCGTCCAGCGGCCGACGCCAACGACGAAGTCGAACAGCCCGCGCGGATAGGTCCCCGTCACGATGATCATAACCCACGCAACGATCGTCACGAGCACGACTGCAATGCCGAGCATGGACAATGCAACGTAGTGGGGCAGGGCGAGCAGACATTTGACCCGAGGCAGCCAGCGGTCCAGGTCGCGCTCCACCTCGGGATAGGTGACCTCGAGGTGAACCGACTGGGCATCGACCGTGGACGGATACCCGCTTCTGACCCAAAAGCGGATGCTCAGTTCCTGTGCCTCACTTCACGGCCACGGTTGGCCTATCTCACCGAGCAATCTCCCCGGCCATCTCATGCTCGAACCAGCGCTCACGCCTTGCGGGGCTGTTGCTTGTCCAACGCGGTCAGCGCGCCCAGGCGGAGCCGAGTATGACGCTGCAGAAGTTGGTGGGCCGGAAATGCTTGTCCTTGAGGGCCAGAACGTCATCGTTGACGGTGCCGAACGTAGTGTTCGGGCGATGCTTCATCCCATCATAGAAGGCCTGGATGATATTGTTCTTGAAGTCCTCGCCACGAGGTTGTGCCGCGACCACCGCATCGCGCTGCGCATCTGTAAACTGCTCATAGGCGATCCCGAGCACGTCCATCTCGACACCCGAGGTGACGAGCGCTACTTCCGACTTCTTGTACTCCGGAATGCCTGGGGTAGTGTGCAACGCGATAGCGTCCCAGACGATTTCGACAGATGCTTCCGGGATACCGTAGCTACGGAGAAAATCTCGGGCGGCGTTTGCACCGTCAACCTCGAATCGAAGCTGCGAGTGGCGATATCTGTCGGTCAGGCCGATGTCATGAAACATCGCGCCGACATAGAGCAATTCCGGGTCGAACCTAAGCCGCTTGCGCTCGCCAGTGAGCGCGCCGAACAAGTAGACGCGCGTCGAGTGGTGGAACAGAAGGTCTGACTCGGTATCGCGGATGAATTGCGTGACATCGCGCGCCATCTTGCTGTCCGGAATCCTGATTCCGGCAATGTCGTTCGTGTCCCGCTTGGCATGTATGTGGGTCTTCACCGGGCTCATGTGCTTCTCCTCGATAAGATCAGGCGTGCCGCACCGCCAGAATTTGTAGTCATGGTGCGCTACAGTCGCTCGTCGGCTGTTGTCGGAAAAATCTCCCCTGAGCCGTCATTCGGCCGCGTGTACCCAGTCTTCCCGCTGGAGATCGAGACGCGCCCACACCTCGACCAGCGCCTCGACGAGCTGATCGATCAAGGCGTCTTCGTGGAATGGTCCCGGCGTGATGCGCAGCCGCTCGGTCCCCTTGGGTACAGTAGGATAGTTGATCGGCTGGATGTAGATGCCGTACTCGGAGAGCAGCAAGTCGCTCGCCGCCTTGCATTTCTCCGGATCGGCGATGAGGACGGGGACGATGTGGGTATCGCTCAGCATCACCGGCAGTCCCGCTGCGTGAAGCGCCGCCTTGACCCGCCTGGCACGGTCCTGCTGGCGATCGCGTTCGTGCGGCGAAACCTTGAGATGCCGGATCGCGGCGGTGGCCGCGGCGCAGATAGCCGGGGGCAGTGCGGTGGTGAAGATGAAGCCCGGCGCACAGGAGCGTACCGCGTCGATCAGCGTCGCGCTTCCGGCAATGTAGCCGCCAAGGCAGCCGAACGCCTTGGCGAGCGTGCCCTCGACCACATCGATGCGGGAGGCGGCGCCGTCGCGCGCCGCAACGCCTGCTCCACGCGGACCGTACATGCCGACGGCATGGACTTCATCGAGATAGGTCATGGCGCCATAGCGATCTGCGAGGTCGCAGATGCGACCAACCGGGGCGACATCGCCGCCCATCGAATAGAGGCTTTCGAAGACGATCAGTTTGGGGCGGCGGACGTCCTCGGCCTGCAACAGGGCTTCGAGATGGCCGACATCGTTGTGACGGAATATCCGCTTCTCGGCGCCGGCTTGGCGGATACCCTCGATCATAGAATTGTGGTTGTCCGCATCGGACAGGATCAGGCAATCCGGGATCAGCTTGGCAATGGTCGAGATGCCGGTCTGGTTCGAGACATAGCCCGAGGTGAAGACCAGTGCCGCCGCCTTGCCATGAAGATCGGCGAGTTCCCTTTCGAGTTCGACCAGCTGACGGCTGGTGCCGGAAATATTGCGCGTCCCGCCGGCGCCGGTCCCCACCCGGGCCGCCATCTCGACCATTGCGCGAACAACTTTCGGGTGCTGTCCCATGCCGAGATAGTCGTTGGAGCACCAGATCACCACTTCCCGTGGCCCTTGCGGGGAGTGCCAGATCGCGAAGGGAAACCGGCCGACGATCCGTTCAAGATCGGCGAACACCCGGTAGCGGCGTTCGGCCCTGAGCCGCGCCAGCGCCGCGGCGAAGAAGCTGTCATAGTTCGTCAAGCCAGCGGTGCTGCGGTCCTTCAGGCGGTCGTCCATGACACCCTCCCATCTGCAGACGCTGAATTTCTGTACAGGCCGGAGCAAGAGCGCCATCGGCGCGCCCAGGCACACACAACGTTCTCGTTGCTGCCGTCTGCTTGATAGGCATGGCGCACTTGCGTTGCTCGTCGGCTATTGCCGCTCTTGTTGCAAGATTGCGCTCGCGACAATGTCTGCCTCGCCGCAATTGCGGTTGCCATGCGAGGGCGAGCACGGCTTCCAGTCGATCTCTACGTCGCCAACCGGCTCTTCGACCCACGATATTGCGGTTGGCGCAAGAGCGCGACAGTTGCAGCAACAGAGCTGAAGTCATTTCGAAATGATCTGAGTAAATTTCGGATACCGGCGTTCCCATCAATGCACCCGGGGTAACGCCACAAGTAACGATGCTGCATAGCGGTGGCGTTGTTGTATGCCTTTGCCTCTAACACAGGATATCACTCATGACCGACCGCAAGCCGTCCATGACCCATGCCACCGGCACGCCCGTGGTGGACAACACCAACATTCAAACTGCAGGCCCGCGTGGTCCGGCGTTGCTCCAGGACATCTGGCTAATCGAAAAGCTGGCACATTTCGACCGTGAGGTGATTCCCGAACGCCGCATGCATGCAAAGGGTTGGGGCGCCCATGGCACCTTCACCGTCACCAACGACATTACCCGCTACACCAAGGCGAAGATCTTCTCCGAGGTCGGCAAGCAGACGCCGATGCTGGTCCGTTTCTCGACGGTGGCGGGCGAGCGGGGCGCGGCGGATGCCGAGCGCGATATCCGCGGTACTGCCTTGAAGTTCTATACCGAGGAAGGCAACTGGGACATCGTCGGCAACAATACGCCCGTCTTCTTCTTTCGCGATCCGCTGCGCTTTTCGGACCTGAACCACGCGATCAAGCGCGATCCGCGCACCGGAATGCGCTCGGCCGACAACAACTGGGACTTCTGGACGCTCCTGCCGGAGGCGTTGCACCAGGTGACCGTCGTGATGTCCGACCGCGGCATCCCGCGAAGCTTCCGACACATGCATCTGTTCGGCAGCCACACCTTCTCGATGATCAATGCCGCCAATGAGCGGAACTGGGTCAAATTCCATTTCCGCACGCACCAGGGCATCGAGAACCTCACCGACGAGGCAGCTGCCGCGCTTGTCGCCAACGACCGCGAGAGTCACGGCCGCGATCTGTTCGAGGCGATCGAGAGCGGCAATTTCCCGCGCTGGACGCTGTGGATCCAGGTGATGACCGAGGAGCAGGCCAAGACCCACAAGCACAATCCCTTCGACGTCACCAAGGTGTGGCCCAAGGGCGACTATCCGCTGATGGAGGTCGGGGTGATGGAACTCAACCGCTACCCCGACAACTTCTTTGCGGAAATCGAGCAGGCGGCATTCTCGCCGGCCAACGTCGTTCCGGGTATCGGCCACTCGCCGGACAAGATGCTGCAGGGGCGCCTGTTCTCCTACGGCGATACGCAGCGCTATCGCCTCGGCGTCAACTTCAACCACATCCCGGTGAACGCGCCGAAATGCCCGTTCCTCAGCTACCACCGCGATGGCCAAATGCGGACCGACGGCAATCTTGGCGCGACGCCGACCTATTGGCCCAACAGCAAGGGCGCCTGGATCGACCGGAACGAGGCCCTGATCGATCCGCCGCTGCCGCTCGAGGGCAGCGCGACCTTCTGGGACCATCGCGTCGATGACGACCATTACGAGCAGCCCGGCAATCTGTTCAGGAAGATGAGCCCGCAACAGCAGAAGGTCCTGTTCGAGAACACCGCCCGCGCCATGGGCGACGCGCGCCTCGAGGTCAAACAGCGGCACATCGCCAACTGCACCAAGGCCGATCCGGCGTATGGCGCCGGCGTCGCGAAGGCGCTGGGCATCACCTTCAATCCGCAGACGATCGCCGCGGAGTAGCGCGACCCGCCCAGCCACAGGC
>NZ_JAQGJL010000059.1 GCF_028290645.1 Devosia sp.
AAATCCACGCGCTGCTCGGCGAGAACGGGGCGGGCAAGTCCACCCTCGTCAAGATGATCTACGGCATTATGCAGCCCGATGCGGGCGAGATCCGCTGGAACGGCGCGCCGATCACCGTCACCAACCCCAAGGCGGCGCGAAGACTCGGCATCGGCATGGTGTTCCAGCACTTCTCGCTGTTCGAGGCGATGACGGTGCTCGAGAACATCGCGCTCGGCATGGATAGCAAGATCCATGCCCGCGACCTCGAAAAGAAGATCGCCGAGGTGATGAACCAGTACGGCCTGAAGCTCGATCCGCACCGCACCGTCTCGACCCTCTCGGTCGGTGAGCGCCAGCGCATCGAGATCGTGCGGGCCCTGCTGCTCAACCCCACGCTGCTGATCATGGACGAGCCGACCTCGGTGCTCACCCCGCAGGAAGTGGAGCAGCTGTTCGTGGTGCTGCGCCAGCTCGCCAGCGAAGGCTGCTCGATCCTCTACATCTCGCACAAGCTGCACGAGATCAAAGCGCTGTGCGAGACGGCAACGATCCTGCGCGGTGGCAAGCTCGTCGATACGCTCGACCCGCGGGTCGAAACCTCCCGCTCGATGGCCGAAAAGATGATCGGCGCCGGGCTCAAGGACATCAACAAGCCCAAGGGCCGCACGCTCGGGCGCGAGAAGCTGGTGGTCAACCGTCTGTCGGTCCCGGGCGCCGGGCCGTTCGGCATCCCGCTCCGCGACATCAGCTTCAGCGTCCGTTCCGGCGAAATCTTCGGCATCGCGGGCGTTGCCGGCAACGGGCAGAACGCACTGCTCCTGGCGCTCTCGGGCGAAGTGCTGTCGGACGACGCGGAAGCGATCACCATCGACGGCGCGCCCGTCGGGCAGTTGCCGGCCAAGCGCCGGCGGCTCAAGGGCCTCGCGAGCGTGCCCGAGGAACGGAACGGCCATGCCGCCGTGCCGGAGTTCTCGCTCGCCGACAACACCATCCTCACCGCCCGCGACCGGCTCGGCATGGTCAGCGCCGGCCTGATCAGGGCTGGGGCGGCGAAAACCTATGCCGGCGAGGTGATCACTGCCTTCGCCGTGAAGGCCCTGGGGCCGGGCGCCATGGCGGGTTCCCTGTCGGGCGGGAACCTCCAGAAATACATCATGGGCCGCGAAATCCTGCAGAAGCCGGGCGTGCTGGTGGTCTGCCAGCCGACCTGGGGGGTCGATGCGGGCGCGGCGGCCGCCATCCACCAGGCGATCGTCGATCTCGCCGCCACCGGATCGGCCGTGGTGGTGATCAGCCAGGATCTCGATGAGCTGCTGTCGCTTTGCGACACGCTGGCGGTGATCAACGAGGGCGAGCTGTCGCGGAGCATGCAGGTGGCGGGCGCCGACATCGAAGAGATCGGGCTGCTGATGGGCGGCATCCACGGCGAGGGAACTCCGACGCCTGTCATGCTCGAGCCGGAGCTCGCCAATGCGCCTTAAGCTCGAAAAGCGCCAGCAGCCGAGCAAGCTGATGCAGGTTGTGACGCCCATCGCCTCGGTGCTGCTCACCATGCTGGTCGGCGTCGTGGTGTTCGACCTCATCGGCATCGACGGGCAGCGGGCGGTGGTCGATATCTTTTTGACGCCGCTCCTCGCCTCCTACAAATGGCAGGATGTGGCGGTGAAGGCCGCGCCGCTGGTCATCATCGCGCTCGGCCTCTCGATCGGCAATCGCGCCAATGTCTGGAATATCGGCGCCGAGGGCCAGTATATCATCGGGGCGCTTTGCGCCGCCGGCATAGGCATTGCAGCGGGAACGGCCGGAGGGCCGATCGTCATCGTCTCGATGATCCTTGCCGGCATCGTCGGCGGCAGCGCCTGGGCGGCCGTGCCGGCGGCGCTCAAGACCCGCTTCGGGGTCAACGAGATCCTCTCGAGCCTGATGCTCACCTATGTGGCGCTGCAGGTCCTGAGCTACCTCGTCGGCGGGCCGTGGAAGGACCCGAACGGCCGCAATTTCCCGGCCACGGCGCCGCTGCTGCCCGACCAGACCCTGCCTATCCTCTTTCCCGGCACCACCATCCATCTCGGCGTCGCCATCGCGCTGGTGCTGCCCTTCGTCTTCTGGCTGCTGATGTCGCGCTCGGTGTTCGGCTACCAGATCCGCGTCGTCGGCGCGGCGCCCAACGCGGCGCGACATGGCGGGTTCGACGGCAACGAGACGGTGTGGCTCGCCATGCTGATCGGCGGCGGCATGGCCGGGCTCGCCGGGGCGCTGGAATTCGCCGGGGCGCTCAAGGCCATCAACCTCGGTTTCCCCTCGGGCTACGGCTTCACCGCGATCATCGTGTCGTTCCTCGGCCGGCTGCACCCGATCGGCTGCCTCATCGCCGGCATCGTCCTCGCCGTCACCTATGTCGGCGGGCAGGTGGCGCAGACCACCGTGCACATCCCCAACTCCACGGCCGGCATCTTCCAGGCGATGATGTTGTTCTTCATCCTCGCCAGCGACATCCTCGTGCGCTACCGCGTGCGGCTCGTTCCCTCCACCAAGGCTGCGCCGCAGCCGGCGGCAGGAGAATAGCGGTGAGCATGGATTTCATCATCGCCGCCATCATCACGGTCGTGGGCATCTCGACCCCGATCCTCCTCGCCGGGCTCGGCGAGCTGGTGGTCGAGAAGTCCGGCGTCCTCAACCTGGGCGTCGAGGGCATGATGCTGCTCGGCGCCATCGGCGGCTTCGGCGGCTCGGTCATGGCCTCGATGTACGGCCTCGGGCCACTCGCTCCCTGGATCGGGGTGCTGACAGGGGCGCTTGCCGGCATGCTCGGTGCGCTGCTGTTCGGTTTCTTCGCGCTGACGCTCAACTCCAACCAGGTGGCGACCGGCCTCGCGCTCACCATCTTTGGCACGGGGCTAAGCTCGCTGATCGGGGTCAGTTTCGTCGGCCGGATCATCCCGCAATTCGGCTCGATCTTTCCGCCCGAGCTGGCGCGCGACCCGATCCTCAAGCTGTTCTTCGGCTACTCGCCGATCGTCTATTTCGCGCTGGTCATGGTGTTCGCCGTCGGCTGGTTCCTCCGCTCGACGCGCGCCGGCCTGATCCTCCGCGCCGTCGGCGAGAACGACCTGTCGGCGCATTCCATCGGCTATTCGGTGGTGCGGGTGCGCTATGCGGCCGTCGCCTTCGGCGGCGCCATGGCCGGCATCGGCGGGGCGTATTTCTCGATGGTCATCACCCCGATGTGGGCCGAGCGGATGACTGCCGGCCGCGGCTGGATCGCGCTTGCGCTGGTGGTGTTCGCCGGCTGGCGGGCCGGGCGGCTCCTGGCGGGGGCGTATTTCTTCGGCGTGCTGATGGCGCTCGAACTCTACGCCAAGGCCGCGGGCTTCTCGATCCTGCCGTCACAGTTCTGGGCCGCCATGCCCTACCTCATGACCGTTGTGGTCCTCACGCTGATCTCCATGCGGGATCGGGTCGGGCTCAACGCGCCTGCTTGCCTCGGCAAGCCCTTTCTTCCCGCAACCTAGAAAAAGCCAACAACGTAACAGGAGACGTCCATGGCAAAACTCAATCGCCGCCACTTCATCGCTGCCGCAGGTGCGGCCGCCGCGGCCATGCCGCTGCTCGGCGGCAAGGCCCTCGCCCAGGAAAAGGTGAAGGTCGGCTTCATCTTCCTCGGCCCGATCGGCGACTACGGCTGGACCTGGGCCCACAACAAGGGCCGCGAAGCGGTCGACGCGGCGCTCGGCGACAAGGTCGAGACGATCTATGTCGAGAACGTCGCCGAAGACGCCTCCGCCATCCCGGTGATCCGCGACCTCGCCCAGCAGGGCTGCAAGCTGATCTTCACCACCTCCTACGGCTACATGGACCAGACCATCGAGGTCGCCAAGGAATTCCCGGATGTGAAGTTCGAGCACTGCACGGGCTTCAAGCGCGCCGACAACGTCGCCACCTACAACTCCAAGTTCCACGAAGGCCGCGCCGTCCTCGGCACCATCGCGGGCAAGATGAGCAAGACCGGCGTGCTCGGCTATCTCGGCTCGTACAAGGTGCCCGAAGTGGTGCTGGGCGTGAACGCCTTCACGCTGGCCGCGCAGAAGCAGAACCCGGCCGCCACGGTGAAGCTGGTGATGATCGACAGCTGGTTCGATCCCCCCAAGGAAGCTGCCGCGACCGAGACGCTGATCAACCTCGGCTGCGACATCGTCACCACCCACACCGACAGCCCCGCGGCCCTACAGATCCTCGAGCAGAAGGGCCTCTACGGCTTCGGGCAGGGCGCCGACATGTCGTCCTTCGCGCCGAACGCCCACCTCACCGCCATCGAGGACATCTGGGGCCCGTACTACATCGAGCGCGCCCAGGCGATCGTCGACGGCACCTGGGCCTCGGCCGACACCTGGGACGGCTTCAAGGAAGGCACCGTGGTGATCTCGCCCTACAACAAGGCGGTTCCGGCCGACGTGGTCGCGCTCGCCGACGCCGTGCAGGCCGGCTACAAGGATGGCACCTACGACATCTTCACCGGCCCGATCTACGACCAGGAGGGGACGCTGAGGGTCAAGGAAGGCGAGATCATGCCGCTGGCCGACCTCGCGGTCATCGACTGGTTCGTCAAGGGCGTCGAAAGCGCCGCGTAATCGCGGTATGAGTTAAGGAGAGGCGGACGCGAGTCCGCCTCTTTTCACGACTGGTGCTTGCGGAGAGAACCCCTCATCCGCCCGTTGGGCACCTTCTCCCACAAGGGGAGAAGGCGATTGAGCCGGGAAGTTTCAGTCGGTTGCCTTCTCCCCTTGTGGGAGAAGGTGGCCGAAGGCCGGGTGAGGGGTCGCGGCGATAGTCGCGCGGCCGAGCGAAGCGAAGGACGACCAGGGAACAAATGACTGATTTCGCGATCTTCTGGGAATGGCTGAGCTTCGGCGTGCGCTGGACGCATGTGATCGCCGCCATCGCCTGGATCGGCTCGAGCTTCTACTTCATCGCGCTCGACCTGGGGCTGCGGAAGACCCCCAGCCTGCCGCCGCTGGCGGCCGGCGAGGAGTGGCAGGTGCATGGCGGCGGCTTCTATCACATCCAGAAATACCTGGTGGCGCCGGATTTCCTCCCCGAGCACCTGACCTGGTTCAAGTGGGAGAGCTATTTCACCTGGATTTCCGGGTTCACGATGCTGGTCGTCGTCTACTATTTCGGCGCCGACCTGTTCCTCGTCGACCGGCACGTATTCGACGTGCCGAGCTGGGTGGCGATCCTGATCTCGCTCGGCTCCATCGTCTTCGGCTGGTACGCCTATGACCTCCTTTGCAAATCGCGGCTCGGTCAGTCGACCACCGGACTGATGCTGGTGCTGTTCGCGCTGCTCACCGCGATGAGCTGGGCCTACACGCAGGTGTTCACCGGCCGCGCGGCGATGCTGCACATGGGCGCGTTCACCGCGACGATCATGGCGGCGAACGTCGCGATGATCATCATCCCCAACCAGAAGATCGTGGTGGCCGATTTGAAGGCCGGGCGGGTGCCCGACGCCAAGTACGGCAAGATCGCCAAGCAGCGCTCGCTCCACAACAACTACCTCACCCTGCCGGTGATCTTCTTCATGCTGTCTAGCCACTACCCGCTGGCCTTCGCCACGCCGTGGAACTGGCTGATCGCCTCGCTGATCTTCCTCGAGGGCGTGCTGATCCGGCACTTCTTCAACACCCGCCATGCGCGCAAGGGCAACCCGACCTGGACCTGGCCGCTGGTCATCGTGATCTTCATCCTCTGCGCCTGGCTGTCGAGCAGCCCGAAGCTGCCGACCGGGGCGGAGACGGTGGCGGCGCCAGCGTCGCAGGCCTTCCTCGACAGCCCGCATTTCCAGGCGGCGAGCGACGCCGTGCTGGCCCGCTGCTCGATGTGCCACACGGCCCAGCCGGTCTGGGAGGGGATCAGCGAGCCGCCCAAGAACGTCATCCTCGACAACCCCGTCGCCATCGCCAACCATGCCGGCCAGATCGCGATACAGGCCGGCTACTCGCACGCCATGCCGCCCGGCAACGTCACGGACATGACTGACGAGGAGCGGGCGTCGATCGTCGCCTGGTTCCGCGAGGGCTCGAAGTGAGCGTGAAGATCCTCCGCGGCCGCGTCCTGACCTTCCTTGATGAACCGCAGGGCAGGGAAGACCACGGGTGCTACCGCTATATCGAGGACGGCGCCGTGGTGATCAGCGACGGCCGCATCGTCATGGTCGGCGATTGGAATCAGCGCGCCGCGTCGCACCATGCCGAGGGCGAGATCATCGACCACCGGCCGCATCTCATCATGGCCGGGTTCATTGATCCGCATGTGCATTTTCCGCAGATGCAGGTGATGGGTGCCTATGCCGGATCGCTGCTCGAGTGGCTGAACACCTACACCTTTGTCGAAGAACAGAAGTTCATGGACGAAGGCCATGCCGGCCGCATTGCTAGTGCGTTCTGCGACACGCTTTTACAGTACGGTACAACCACCGCCGCATCCTACTGCTCGGTGCACCCGCAATCGGTCGACGCATTCTTTTCCGAGGCCGAAAAGCGCAACATGCTGATGGTCGGCGGCAAGGTCATGATGGACCGGAACGCCCCGCAAGCCCTTCTGGATACACCACAATCCGCCTATGACGACACCAGGGCCGGGATCGCCAGATGGCACGGCAAGGGCCGCGCCCACTACGCCATCACCCCCCGTTTCGCCATCACCTCCACCCACGAGCAGCTCGCCATGGCCGAGGCCCAGGAGCGGGAGTTCCCGCACCTTCACATCCACACGCATGTCTCTGAAAATCATGCCGAAATCGCGCAAGCCAAAGAGCTCTACCCGAACTACGGCGACTATGTCGGCATCTACGAGAAGTTCCACCTGCTCGGCCCCAAAACCCTCCTCGGCCACTGCATCCACCTGAGCCACCGCGAGACCGAAGTGATCGCGGAAACCCGTTCAGTTGCAGTGTTTTGCCCGACCTCGAACCTCTTCATCGGCTCAGGCTTGTTCGACTACGAACGCCAGCACGAGCGCGGCGTCCGCATCGCCACGGCGACCGATGTCGGGGGCGGCAGTTCCTACTCGATGCTGCGCACCATGGATGAGGGCTACAAGGTAATGCAGCTTCGCGGCCAAAGACTTACGCCGTTCCGTTCATTCTACCACCTGACCCTCGGCAACGCCCGCGCCATGAGCCTCGAAGACCGCATCGGCTCCCTCGAGCCGGGGATGGAAGCGGACATCGTGGTGCTCAATTCCAGCGCGACGCCACAGATGCAGCTCAGGATGGAGACCGTGGAGTCGCTCGAACAGGAGCTGTTCCTGCTGCAGACCTGCGGCGACGACCGGGCGGTGGTCGAGACCTATGTGATGGGCAAGCCGATGAAATCGGCGCTTGCGGCCTGACGTGCATTCAGCACCCTGGCGCCTCACACTCCGTGTCATTCCCGCGAAAGCGGGAAACTCCGTTTGCAATCTCGCGGCTGGCGAAGGAAACAGAGGTTCTCGCTTTCGCGGGAGTGACCCGGTGGGTGCGGAGGCCTGTGGAGCGGAAAATGTCTGAGTACATCGAGAAATCCGGCCTCAAGGTCGACCAGCTGCTCGTCGATTTTGTCGAGAAGGAAGCCATTCCCGGCACCACCGTTACGGCCGAGCAATTCTGGGCTGGCCTCGCCGGTTTGGTGCGCGATTTCGCCCCCAAGAACCGCGAGCTGCTGGCGATCCGCGACCGCATGCAGAGCCAGATCGACGATTGGCATAGGGGCAGCGGACCGGTGGCGGCCGATCCGGCGAAGTATGAAGCGTTCCTGCGGGAGATCGGCTACCTCGTGCCGGAACCCGCCGATTTCACCATCGAGACGACCGGGCTCGACCCCGAAATCTCCTCGATCTGCGGCCCGCAGCTGGTGGTGCCGGTCTCGAACGCGCGCTACGCGCTGAACGCGGCCAACGCCCGCTGGGGCAGCCTCTACGATGCGCTGTACGGCACCGACGCGATCCCCCGCGATGGCGATCTGGCGCCGGGCAAGGGCCTCAACCCAAAGCGGGCAGCAGCTGTGGTGGCGCGGGCTGCGGCGTTTCTCGACGAGGCGCTCCCGCTGGAGCAGGGCAGCCATCGCGATGTCACCGCCTACCACGTCGTGAAGCATGGCGAGTTGCGCCGCTTCGTCGCCGAAATCGGCGCGGAGCGCACCTCGCTGAAGGATTCCGCGGCATTCGTCGGCTACGGCGGCACCGAGGCGAGCGGCGAACTGGTGCTGCGCCACAACGGCCTCCACGTCGTGCTGGTGATCGAGCCCGGTAGCCCCATCGGGGCTACGCACGCCGCCGGGCTGAGCGACGTGGTGATCGAGTCGGCGCTGACCACCATCCAGGACTGCGAGGATTCCGTCGCCGCGGTGGACGCCGAGGACAAGGTCGGTGTCTATCGCAACTGGCTCGGGCTGATGAACGGCATGCTCGAGGATACGTTCGAGAAGGGCGGCAAGACCGTCACCCGCAAGCTCAATGCCGACCGGACGTACAAAGACGTGAACGGCAGGCCGCTGGTGCTGAAGGGCAGGGCGCTGCTGCTGGTGCGCAATGTCGGGCACCTGATGACCACCAAGGCAGTACTCGATCCGGCCGGCAATCCCATCGGCGAAGGGCTGATGGATGCGGCGCTCACCGCCCTCTGCGCGCTGTCGGACAAGGTCAACTCCACCACCGGGGCAATCTATGCGGTGAAGCCCAAGATGCACGGGCCGGACGAGGTGCAGTTCGCCTGCGATATCTTCGCCGGGGTCGAGAATATGCTGGGGCTCAGCCCCAACACCATCAAGATCGGCATCATGGACGAGGAGCGCCGCACCTCGGCCAACCTCAAGGCCGCGATCCATGCGGCGCGGGCCCGGGTGTTCTTCATCAACACCGGCTTTCTCGACCGCACCGGCGACGAAATCCATACTTCGATGCTGGCCGGCCCGGTGCTGCGCAAGGACGATGTGAAGGCCGAAAAATGGATCCAGTCCTACGAGGACCGGAACGTCCTGATCGGGCTCGCCGCTGGGTTCTCGGGCCGGGCGCAGATCGGCAAAGGCATGTGGGCGCGCCCAGACGACATGGCGGCGATGCTCGCGAGCAAGGCCGCGCATCCGAATGCCGGCGCCAACACCGCCTGGGTGCCCTCGCCGACGGCGGCGACGCTGCATGCCCTGCACTACCACCAGATCAACGTGTTCGAGGCACAAAGGCGGCGACATAACCAGCCGACCCCGGGGCTCGGTGCGCTGTTCTCTATGCCGGTGCTGGACACCTCGAAGCTCGGCAAGGCGGAGATCGCGCGCGAGCTCGACAACAACGCGCAGGGCATCCTCGGCTATGTCGTGCGCTGGGTCGACCAAGGGGTGGGCTGCTCCAAGGTGCCCGACATCAACAATGTCGGGCTGATGGAGGACCGGGCGACCTGCCGCATCTCCTCGCAGGCGGTGGCCAACTGGCTGAAGCACGGGCTGGTGTCCGAGGCCGACGTCCGTGCCTCGTTCGAGAAGATGGCAGCGGTGGTGGACGGCCAGAACGCCGGCGATCCGCTGTACCTGCCGATGGCCGGCCATTTCGATACGTCGATCGCCTATCAGGCGGCGCTGGCTTTGGCACTTGAAGGAGCGGCGCAGCCGTCGGGCTATACCGAGCCGATACTCCATGCCGCCCGGGAGAAAGTGAAGTCGGCCCTGTAGTTACCTCGGTAACGATAATGTGCACAGGGCAACCATGCCCGCCTCCTGTCGTTCCGAAAGCAGTAGGCCTCAAAGAAAAGAACGGTAGGAGAGTTTAAATGACACGTTCCCTGCTTTCGGCGCTTGCTTTGACCGGCGCCATGATGATTTCCGGCGCCGCCATGGCCCAGACCGTGGTCGGTGGCGTTACTGTGTCGGCAGAGGACCTGCCCAAGGTCCAGTCGGCCTGCGACACTTTGGCTGCAAAGGCAAATGCCAGCACCAGTGCAACGACCGAAACCACCGCTGACGCCAATGCCAGCACCGAGCCAAGCACCGACGCCACGACCGGTGAAACCGATGCCGGCGTCGACGCCGCCACCACTACCAGCATCGACCTGGCACTTCTCACCTACGAATCCTGCAAGGAAGCCGGTCTCGTCAAGTAAGGTACCGTCTGCTTATGGAGGCGCGGTGCGTGCACCGCGCCTCATTTGCCGCCAGTCACGATGGCGTGCAGCGGGCAACCATGCCCGTTTCCCGCCGTTCCGGGCCCAGGCCACACGAGGCTTCGCGAACCAGCGGTAGGAGAGTTCCCATGATACGCACCCTGATCCCGGCGCTTGCCCTTGCCGGCGTGATGATGACCTCCAGCGGCGCCATGGCTCAGACCGTAGTCGGGGGCATCTCGGTGTCGACCGAGCAACTGCCTGCGGTCCAGGCGGCCTGCGATACGCTGGCGACCCGGGAACTGGCGCTCAGCGCCGAAATGGCGAACAGTGCCGCACTGGCGAGCAGCGCCGCGCTGACGACCCCCACTACCCCAACGACGACCGCGACGACGACCACCACGACGACGCCCCCCGATACGCTGCTGCCCAGCAGCCCGATCACCACGGGCGACCTGACCAACGAAATATCCGCCGATGCGAGCGCCAATCTCGACGCCGAGGTCGCCGCCGCCGGTGCGGGCGCGGCCGCTGCCAGTATCAACCCGACCAGCCCCACCTTCGATCTGTCCCTGCTCAACTACGATTCCTGCCAGGCGGCCGGTCTCATTCCGTAACGGGCAGCTCACACTGAAAGGCGAAAGGCGCGATGGCGACATCCGCGCCTTTCGTTTGAGCAATGACGCAGGGGGCGAGGCTGTCTATGATCTTCGCAGGAGAATGAAAATGAACAAGATTCTGTGCTTCGCCGTGCTGGTCGGCCTCGCAACGCCGGTCGCGGCGCAGAGCGCCATCAAGGGGATCGAGCTCTCGCCGACGGATGCGGCGCGCGTCGACCGGCAATGCGATGCGCTGCAATTCCGGACGCCAGCTTCGCTCGGTTCGTCCACGCCGGAGGAGCCGGAGCCCGGCGAGATCGTCGCGGACGCATCCGGCTACTGGGCCACGACCGCCGACGGAATGGACGCCGCGCTGGCCAAGATCAACCTCGACACCCTGTCGATCCGCGATTGCCGGGAGGCCGGCTTCTACAACTAGAGCCTCGCGAGTTCCACCACCGGCAGGTGGATGGCGCTGGGGTGCTTGGGATCGTGGAAAATCTCTATGTCGGCGGCGACGAGATGAGTCGCCTCGCCCAGCGGCTCGTCGGTGCCGGTGTTGCGGGCGTAGCGCGGATGCGCGCCGCTGGCGACGATCACCCGCAGCCGATGGTTCAGCTTGAAGCAGTGCGCCGCGGCGTGCATGCGGAAATTGAGCTTCCAGATGTCGTCGGGAACCGCTGGATCGGCCGAGGTCTTGCGCAGGATGCCGTCGCAGATGTTCGTCGACACGCCCTTCTCGTCCACGTCGCAGAGCCTCACGAAGAAGTCCGTGTTGGTCAGGCTGGAGCGCGCATGGAGCGCCACCCGCACCTGGCCGAGAATGGTGACCGGCGCGAACAGCGGCTCCGACGTATACACCAGCAGGTCCTTGCGCTTTTCGAGCGGCGCGTTGTCGACCGGCCCGGCGCCCTTGAAGGCGAACATGTTGCCGCCGACCGCCGGGGTTGGGTGGGCGGGATCGTAGCGATAGGTGTCGGGGGGAGAGTCGCGCACCGGGCGCTGCGACAGCACCTTGTCGGGGTGCAGGTGCCAGATCTGGCTTTCGGCCGGCACCGGCGGGTAGCTGTCGAAATCGCGCCACTCATCCGACCCCGAGATGTAGAGGCGGACCGGCATGGTCCTCAGCCCGCTGGCATCCCCCAGCAGCCGCGCGTTCATCCACTCGAGCGTCTGCCTGACGCTCTCCATCTGCAGGTCCGAGCTGACATGCGTCCACGGTCCGATGGTGAGCTGCGGCGTTTGTCCGGCATCGACCAGCGAGGCGTAGTCGCGCAGCAGCTGGTCGAGCATGAAATCGTACCAGCCGGAGACGAAGCTGACTGGAGGGGTGCGGGCGCCGATGCGGTGGGTGTGGTCGAGCGGCTGCCAGAAGGCGTCGTTGCCGATCGCCTCCTTCATCCAGCGCCGCCAGAACGGCACCTGGTGGCCGGTCACCCGCTTGTCGGCGTCCTCGAGCGGCAGTTTCATGGTGGCGCTGAGCGTGGTGCGCTCGATGCCGCCGGTCATCATCCGCTGCATGGTGCGCATCGGGTTGCCCCGGATCCCCTCGACGGTCTGGATCCAGCTGAGCCACAGGCCCACGGCGAGCCCGCCGCCGGGGAACACCACCGACCTGAACTCGGCGCTGGTGACCTTGACCGCCATGGCGGACAGCTTCGGCAATGCGTCGCAGATCGCCCATTGCGCATAGCCGAGATAGCTCGGGCCGGAAGTGCCGAGCCGGCCGTCGAACCACGGCTGGGCCTTGATCCAGTCGAGCGTCGCGAGCCCGTCTTCGCGCTCATGGCCGAAAGGGTCGAACTCGCCCTCGGACTTGTCGGTGCCACGGCAGGCCTGCAGCACGACGTGAAACCCGCGCTCGGCATAGACCTCGCCGACGGTCGCAAAGCCCGAGAGCCCGTAGGGCTCGCGCATCAGGATGGTGGGGTGCTCGCCCGGTAGCTTCGGCGCGAAATGCTCGGTGGCGAGCGTGATCCCGTCATACATCGGCACCCGGATGTTGCGCGTGCGCACGATCCCGCACTGGCGCTTGGGCAGCTTGTAGATATCGGCGAGGAACCGGCTCGCAAAGCTCATGAGACGAAGTCGAACTTGTCCACGTCAAACAGGCCCCGGTCCGTCAGCTTCAGGTGCGGGATCACCGGCAGCGCGAGGAACGCGACCTGCAGGAACGGCTCGGGCAGGGTGCAGCCGAGGGCAAAGGCGGCCTCGCGCAGATGGCGGAGCTTTTCGGCGACGGTCTCGAAGCTCAAGAGGCTCATCAGCCCGGCGATCGGCAGCGCCAGCTCGGCGGTCACCCTGCCGCCGTCGGCGACGGCGAAGCCGCCGCCCAGTTCGATTAGCCGGTTCACCGCAATCGCCATGTCGATATCATTGGCGCCGACCACGGTGATGTTGTGGCTGTCATGGCCCACGGAGGAGGCAATGGCGCCGCGCTTCAGGCCGAACCCCTTGGTGAAGCTCCGCGCCACGTTGCCGTTGATGCCGTGCCGCTCGATCACCGCGATCTTGATCACGTCGTTCTCGAGGTCGGGCAGGGTGCCCATGTCCGAGACTTCGAGCGTGGCGCTCTCGCGATAGGTGAGGATCAGCCCAGGGCGTACCGCGATCACCGGGGTCTCGTTCTGGCGCGGATTGGGCGGCACGATGAAAGTCGAGGCGCCCACCCGTTCGGCCTTCATCGAGGCGAGGCCCACCGGCGGTACCGGCTGGCGCGCCTCGAACAGCTCCGGCCGCACCAGCCGGCCGGCCGAGATCACTTCGGCAACCCGGCAGTGCTCGAGATCGTCGAGCAGCGCGACATCGGCGCGATAGCCGGGGGCGACGAGGCCGCGGTCCCTGAGTCCGAATATCCGGGCGGCCGAGTGCGAGGCGGCGCGGTAGACATGGTGCAGCGGCCGGCCACGGGCGATCAGCCGGCGGATCGAGCTGTCGAGATGGCCTTCCTCGAGCGTATCGAGCGGATTTCGGTCGTCGGTGCAGAGCGCCACATAGGACGAGGTGTTGGCGTCGAGGATTTCCGCCAGCGCATCGAGGTCCTTGGACACCGAGCCCTCGCGGATCAGGATCGCCATGCCCTTCTTCAGCTTTTCGCGCGCCTCGACGGCGGTGGTCGCCTCGTGGTCGGTGCGGATGCCGGCGGCGAGATAGCCGTTGAGCGCCAGGTCGCTCAGGAGCGGCGCGTGGCCGTCGATATGGCCGCCCTGGAAGGCCGCGAGCTTGGCGATGATGCCGGGGTCCCCGGCGAGCACGCCGGGATAGTTCATCATCTCGGCGAGGCCGATCACCTTGGGGTGGCCGCGGAATTTCTCGAGGTCGGCGATCTCGAGGCGGGAGGCCGAGGTCTCGAACTCGGTCGCGGGCACGCACGAGCTGAGGTTGACCCGGATATCCATCACCGTGCGCTCGGCACATTCGAGGAAATAGCGGATGCCGTCGGCGCCGAGCACGTTGGCGATCTCATGCGGATCGCAGATCACCGTGGTGACCCCGTGCGGCAGCACACAGCGGTCGAACTCGTACGGCGTGACCAGCGAGGATTCGATGTGCAGGTGCGTGTCGATGAAGCCGGGAACGGCGAAGCGGTTGTCGCCTTCGATCAGCTGCGCACCGTTGTAGTAGCCGTAGGTGCCGACGATCCGGTCGGCGACAATGGCGATGTCGGTGTGGGTGACCGAGCCGGAGATCACGTCGAGCAGCCGGACGTTCTTGATCACCACGTCGGCGGCAACCTCGCCGGCGCCAGCCTTGATCATGCGGGTGAGGAGCTCGGGTGAGATGGTCATGATGCGCGCGCGATCAGCATCTCCCAACGTCTCCCGTTCCGCGCGTCACGGTCAAGTGGGGACGGAACCGGCCGCGTGGCGGCACGTTGGTTTTGACATTCATCCCTAAGCGAGCAGAACCATGGAAACCTACGATGCCCACAAGTCCACGACCGAGGTTCGCCAGGGGAGCCGGCGGTTGATGAATTTCCGCGTCCTGATCTGGTCGCTTCTCGGCATCATACTCGCCTTCGGACTGGTGTACGTGATCTTCTTCGTCATGGCGCCATCCTCGGGCACCACCACCGGCGTCTAGGCAAGTGCCGCGACTGAAGCGGGTGGGCCGCGACGACCTGACGATCCGGCGCCGCCGGCACGGGCGCTCATTCGGGTACACCGACGCCGACGGCGAACTGATCCGCGACACCGAGTTTACCGAGCGCGCACGCAGCCTCGGCATTCCGCCCGCCTGGACCGACGTGCGCATCGCGGCCAATCCGCGGGCCCATATCCAGGCATATGGCACGGATGCCGCAGGGCGCCTCCAATACATCTATCATCCTGACTGGGTGACGCGTCGCTCGCGCAAGAAGCAGCTGCAGCTGGCAATGCTGACGGCCGCGCTGTCGCGCATCCGCCGGCGGGTTCGCGACGACCTGTCGGCCGAAGTGGGAAGCAAGCAACTGGCGCTGGCCATCGGCGTGGCGCTGATCGACCGGACGGCCATGCGCGTCGGCCGCGAGCGCTATCTCGATGCGCATGGCACACGCGGGGCGGGAACGCTGTTCACCCGGGACGTCGTCGTCGAAGGCGACGAGGTGCGGATCCGCTTTCCGGCCAAGAGCGGCAAGCGCGCCATCTATCAATTCGCCGATGCGCGGCTGGCGGAGGCGATCCGCGGCATGAAGTCGATCGAGGGCAAGCGCCTCCTCATGTATCGCGACGGAGCCGGCGCGGCACGGGTGCTGAGGACCGAGGATCTGAACCGGTATCTGCGCGAAGTCGCCGGCGTCGCGGTCACCGCCAAGGACTTCCGGACCCTGCATGCGAGCGCGCTGGCCGGTGAAGCGCTGGCGAAGCTCGAGCCCGCAGAATCTGCATCGGCGCGCAAGCGGCAGATGGCGGCGGTGACAAGACAGGTTGCGGAGTTCCTGCAGAATACCCCTGCGATTTCGCGCGCCAGCTATATCGCACCATGCCTCTTTGCGCTGTTCGAGAAGCGGCGGCTGGCGGAAATGTGGGCGCTGGGCGGCGAGGGCGCGAACGGCGTCAAGCAGCGCGAGGTGCGGCTGGCCGCGGTTCTGGCGGCTGCGGGGTAGATTTTTCGCGGGCCAATGCGTGTGGCTGCCCCACTCTCAGGGAGGCCGATCGAGTTTGCTGAACCATCAGTCGTCTCCTCCCCCGGGGAGGGATCAAGGGTGGGGGTGCGGAGCCACGATGTTGGACCTCAAGCGACCCGCACCACGCCGTCTGCGGCCGCTGCGAAGCGCTTCTCGATATCGCCGGCGCTCAGCGGCCTTGAGAACAGGTAGCCCTGGAAGGTGTCGCAGCCCATCGCAACAAGAACCCGGAACTGCTCCTCGGTCTCGACGCCTTCCGCGGTAACCTCGATACCCATGGCGTGCGCCAACGTTACCATCGCCTGGACGATTGCGTTCGACGCATTGGCGGTGGACAGCTGGGCAATGAAGGAGCGGTCGATCTTGATGCGATCGACGGGATAGCGCTTCAGGTAGTTCAGCGACGAATAGCCGGTGCCGAAATCATCGAGCGCGATGCGGATGCCGGCGTCGCGGAAGCGGCGGATGCTGTTCGACGCGGTGGATTCGTCGTCGAGCAGGATGCCCTCGGTGATCTCGATCTCGAGATCGGCGGGACGCATCCCGGTTTCCTTGAGGAGGGCGAAGACCCGCTCGGCGAAATTCGGGTTTCGCAGCTGCGCCGGAGAGATGTTGACGGCAATGGTCCGGCCCGGCCAGCGGGCGCCGAATACTGCGGCACGGCGGAGCACGAATTCGCCTAGGTGCTCGATCAGGCCGCTGCCCTCGGCGATGGCGATGAACTGCGAAGGCGACACGTGGCCAAGCCGCGGGTGGTTCCAGCGCAGCAGGGCCTCTGCGCCCATCAGTTCGCCCTCGCCCTTGCCGCAGAGCGGCTGGAACGCCACCCAGAGCTGGCCGGGCGTGCGCAGCGCCTCGCGTAGCTCGGCCTCGATGGTGTGCCGGCTCTGCACCAGCTCATCCATCGATTCCTCGTAGATGGCGGCGCGATTGCGGCCGGCGGACTTGGCTTCGTAGAGTGCGATGTCGGCCTTGCGGCTAAGCTCGCGGCTGTCGCGCTGGCCCGGGCCGGCGATGACAACGCCGATCGAGACGCCGACAAAGGCGTCGCTGCCCTGCACGCGGAAGGGTCTGGCGATGGTGTCGACGATGCGCTGAGCGAGGCCGGATACCTCGATCGTCCCGGCATAGCACGAGTGGAGGATGGCGAACTCGTCGCCGCCCAGCCGAGCCAGCACATCGCTCGGTCCGACGACCTCGGCCAGGCGCTCGGCGACGGCGCGGATCAGGTCGTCGCCGGCATGGTGGCCCAGGGTGTCGTTGACCTGCTTGAAGCGATCGAGATCGAGCATCAGGAGCGCGAGCGGCGGATCGCGGAGCTTGGCTGCCCCGAGCAGGAAATCGAACTGGCGGTCGAAGCTCAGGCGGTTGGGGAGCCCGGTCAGCGCGTCCTCGGTGGCCTGCCGCTCGGCATCGAGGCGCCTCTGCTCCAGCGCGTTGAGGGCCAGCCACAGCCGGTAGACAAGCAGCACGACGAGCCCGGCAATGATCAGGAACGTGGCGACCAGCGCCGGTGCGGTGCGCTCGAGGAGGTTGGTGCCTGGGCGATAGGGCAGCCACTCGAAGAAGGCGACGATCCGGCCGGAACGGTTGGTGACCGGGAAGGTGCTCATTCCCGCGCCCGGTACGGTAGCGGTAGTGAAGCGCCCAACCTCGGTCATATAGCGGTCGATCATCCTGAGCTCGAAATCGAGCTCGAGCCAGACGATGGAAACCAGCACCGGTTCGCGCCCCAATGCCTGGGCGATGTTGCCGCTGTCCGAGACCAGCGGGATGACGCTGGCAATCGCCGGCCGGCCGTCGATCAGCACATAGTCGGCGATATGCGGCGGCGCGTCGGCATAGCCGGCGGCGGCGCGGGTGCGCAGGTCCTCGACCAGCGGCATGGTCACCGCACGCCGTTCATCGAAGGCCCCAGCGGCAACGGTGTGCCCGTCCTTCGCGGCGTAGATCGCGGTGTCGTCGGGCGACAGCACGTAGGTCTCGTCGTGACCGAAATAATCGTACATCCAGCGGCCGATATTGTTGTCGAGCCACGGCTCGTCGTGGTCGCGCGCGGCGATCACCGCGTCGTCCCAGATGGCGACGCTCTCCTGGTCGCGCGGGATGAACGCAAGTTGGGCCTGCACGGCGTGGATGATGCGCTGGCTCTGGCGGCTCAGTGCATTCTCGTCGATCTGCCTCGCCGACCAGAGCAGGAACCCACCTAGCGCCGCGGTCGCGCAGGCGAATACCACGACGCACGAGGCCAGCACGAGCATCGAGAGTGTGCGTCGGAAGGTGGCGCGGCGAGTATTGGGCATCGGGCCTTGCGGGGGCAGAAACTATCGCACTGTGCCCCGGCAAGCTTTGCGAACTCGTTACTCTTTTGAAGCAGCGTTGAAATTTGATCGGCTCAAGTGCCGTCAGGCATTGTCCTTGAACAGCACTTCGCGGTCCTGGGTGAAATTGGCCAGCAGCGGCAGCGAAGCGCCGCCCATGGCGCGCGCCGCATTGCCTATGCTCCCCGGGAGGAGTCGGAACTGCGACAGACCTTGCCGGTTGACCCGCGCAATCTCCGCCTCGGTGCGCTCGATGATGCGGCTGCGCACATGCGTGGGGAAGGCGCCGTCGATCAGCACGGTCTCGACATCGATCACCGCGATGGCCGCGACGATCGAGTAGGCAAGGCTCTCGGCCACCTCGTCGATCCACTCATCGAGCACTGCCCCAAGGTCGTCGCCCCAGTCGTCGGGCGATTGCCAGAGAATTTCGGGGTTGCGGCCGATGCCGATGAGCTTTCGCTCGAGCACATAGATCGAGGCGACATTCATCAGCTGCGGGGTGCGCCCGGGCGCCACCACGTGGCCCGGATCATGGGTCGGCATCGAGCCGAGCGCTGCGGCGTTCTGGGTGCGGCCGGGGAACAGGTGCCCGTTGAGCACCAGTCCGCCGCCGATGAACGAGCCGATGAAAACATAGAGATAGTCGATGTGGTCGGCGCCGCCGCCGAACATCAGCTCGGCCGCGCAGGCCGCGGTGATGTCGTTGGCGAAGTACACCGGCCAGGGGCAGATCTTCGCCATCATCTTCAGCATGTCGACCTGCCGCCACGCATCAATCTCGGCCTTCGGCGCGCCGATCTCCTCGTGCCAGGTCCACATCTCGTAGGGCGCCGCAATTCCGAGCCCCGCTATGCGCGCGGTGAGCGGCGCGGGCAGGCCCTCGAGCAGCTGGTCGATGCCGGTGCGCGCAAATTCCCGGATGCCGTCGGGGGTGGGGTAGGGGTAGGTCTTGTGCAGGAGTTTCAGGATCTTGCCGGTGAAGTTGATCAGATAGAGATCGACGCTCCGCCGCCCGATCTTCAGCCCGAAGCTAAGCGCCCCCTCGGGGTTGAGCGAGTAGGGTACCAGCGGCTGCCCCACCTTGCCGCGCTGCGGGTTGCCGCGCAGCAAGAGGCCATCGGCTTCCAGCGCATTGGTGATGATCGAAATGGTCTGCGGCGAGAGACCGGTCATGCGGGCGATGTCGGCCTTGGGCAGGTCGCCGTGGCGGCGGATCAGCGACAGCACCAGCCTCTCGTTGTAGAGGCGCACGCCGGTCTGGTTGGTGCCACGGCTTGCGGCACCAGGCTTCCGGCCGGCCTCTCTCGCGCTGGGCCCGCTCACCACCGTTGCCGACCTCCCTTCGACTGCATCTGTTGACAATTGATCGGACCTCCGTCGGGCCCAGTGAAGCCATGGCGGAGCCGAAACTGCAATCGATTACATGGGGTTCTCATCCCCTCCCGAACGAAAGGATTATCCGCTGCGACCTGTCTGTCAATTAATAAATCAAGTGGATTAATTTATTGACAGGCCACGAGGGTTGCGCTGAATATCCCTCCGTTCGAGGCAGCGAGCCCGCGCAAGGCGGTGCCGCTTCCGCGACCGGTCCAGAATTCACGGCGGAACGCCGGTGGGCCGGATCACAACTCGTGGGAGGATAACATGGGACTTAGCTTTCTGAAGACGGCACTCGCCAGTGCCGTCGTCGCCGGCGGTCTGATGGGTGGCGTCGCGCTCGCCCAGGACACGACCGTCGGCCTGATCACCAAGACCGAAACCAACCCGTTCTTCGTCAAGATGCGTGAAGGCGCCGAGGCCAAGGCCAAGGAGCTCAACCTCAAGCTGATCGCCGCCGCCGGCAAGTTCGACGGCGACAACGACGGCCAGGTAGCAGCGATCGAGAACATGATCTCGGCCGGCGCCAAGGGCTTCGCGATCGTGCCGTCGGATTCGAAGGCGATCGTCCCGACCATCCAGAAGGCCAAGGACGCCGGCCTGATGGTGATCGTGCTCGATACCCCGCTCGATCCGATGGACGCGGCGACCGCGACGTTCGCCACCGACAACCGCAAGGCCGGCGAGCTGATCGGCCAGTGGGCCGCCAAGACGCTCGGCGACAAGGCCAAGGACGCCTCGATCGTCTTCCTCGACCTCGCGACCAACCAGCCGACCGTCGACTATCTGCGCGACCAGGGCTTCATGGCCGGCTTCGGCATCGACGTGAAGGACCCCAACAAGTACGGCGACGAAGACGATTCGCGCATCTGCACGCACGAAGTCACCCAGGGCGACCAGGAAAAAGGCCGCACGGCGATGGAGAACGCGCTGCAGAAGTGCCCCAACGTCAACGTGGTCTACACGATCAACGAGCCTGCCGCGGCAGGCGCGTGGGAAGCGCTGAAGGCCGTCGGCAAGGATGACGGCAGCGTGCTGATCGTCTCGATCGATGGCGGCTGCCCGGGCGTCGCCAACGTCGAGGCCGGCGTGATCGGCGCCACCAGCCAGCAGTATCCGCTGAAGATGGCCTCGATGGCGCTCGAAGCGATCGCGACGGGGAAGATCCCGCCGATCGACCCGAAGCTGGGCTTCCTCGACACCGGCGAGCAGCTGATTACCGCCAAGCCCGTCGACGGCGTGCCGTCGATCGACGTCGCGGAAGGCAAGAAGCTCTGCTGGGGCTGATCCCTTCAAAGCCGGCGGCATAGCCGCTAGTATCGATCTGTCGAGGGGACGCCCACCGGCGTCCCCTTACTTGACCCGGTAGGAGGAAACGGGATGAGCGACGACGCCGTGGGTTCGGTCAAGGCCGAGAGCGGGCTTGCAGGCAGCGACCAGTCGGTTGCCAGCTTCGAGGAAGAGCATCCCGGACTGGTCCGGCAGCTGCAGGGCATCCTGCACCAGTTCCCCACCCTCATTCCGCTGATCGTGCTGCTCATCGGCACGGTGATCTTCGCCATCGCGGCGCCCGGGAAGTTCCTGTCGCCACTGAACCTTTCGGTGGTGCTGCAGCAGGTGACCATCGTCGCCATCCTCGGCATGGCGCAGACGCTGGTGATCCTCACGGCCGGCATCGACCTCTCGGTCGGGCTGATCATGATCCTCTGCTCGGTGGTGATGGGGCGAACTGCCGTCGTCTATGGCGTGCCGGTCTACATCGCGTTTCCGCTCGGCCTCCTCGCCGGCTTTGCCTGCGGGATGGTCAATGGCCTCATCATCACAAGGCTCCGCCTGCCGCCATTCATCGTGACGCTAGGCACCTGGAGCATCTTCGGGGCGCTCAATGTCTGGTATTCGCGCAGCGAGACGATCCGCTCGCAGGACATGGAAGCGGCAGCGCCGTTCCTGCTGTGGATGGGCAAGCTGTTCAAGCTCTACGACATCGGAGTGTTCTTCGGGCTCGACCTGCCCTGGCTCAGGGGCTGGGTGATCACCTACGGCTCGGTGCTGATGATCGTCCTGGCGGTGATCATGTCCTACATCCTGTCGCGCACCGCCTTCGGCCGCCACGTCTATGCAACGGGCGACGATCCCGACGCGGCACGGCTCTCGGGCATCAACACCAACCGGGTTCTGCTTGCCGTCTACGCCCTGGCCGGGCTGATCTGCGCGATAGCCGCCTGGGTGCTGATCGGACGCATCGGTGGCGTCAGCCCACAGGCGGGCCAGACTGCGAACCTCGACTCGATCACCGCGGTGGTGATCGGCGGCACCAGCCTCTTCGGGGGGCGCGGCTCGATCGTCGGCACGCTGTTCGGCGCCCTGATCGTGGGCGTCTTCCGCAACGGCCTCGCCCTCTCCGGCCTCGAGCTGTTGTGGCAGGATTTTGCAGTCGGCGTGCTGATCATCGTGGCCGTGACGATCGACCAGTGGATCAGGAAGATTTCGACATGAGCGACTCTGGTAGTGTGGGCCTGCCGTCCGGCAACGCCGGGGACATCGTCCTCGAGGGCAAGGGCCTCAACAAGCGCTACGGGCGCGTCGTGGCGCTCGACAACGCCGATTTCGAGCTCCGTCGCAACGAGATTCTTGCGGTGATCGGCGACAACGGCGCTGGCAAATCGACGCTGATCAAGGCGCTCTGCGGCGCCGTGATCCCCGACAGCGGGCAGGTGCTGGTCGACGGTGTCCCGGTGAACTTCCGCTCGCCCATCGATGCGCGGAATGCCGGCATCGAGACGGTGTACCAGAACCTCGCGCTGTCTCCCGCGCTGTCGATCGCGGACAACATGTTCCTTGGGCGCGAGCTCAGGAAGCCGGGCTGGACCGGGACGTATTTCCGGCGGCTCGATCGCACCAAGATGGCAAGGATCGCGCGCGACAAGCTGAGCGAACTGGGGCTGCTGACCATCCAGAACATCCACCAGTCGGTGGAGACGCTGTCGGGCGGGCAGCGGCAGGGCGTCGCCGTCGCACGCGCCGCGGCGTTCGGCTCGCGCGTGGTGATCATGGACGAGCCGACGGCGGCGCTCGGCGTCAAGGAGAGCCGGCGGGTGCTCGAATTGATGCTCGACGTCAAGCGGCGCGGGTTGCCGATCGTGCTCATCTCGCACAACATGCCGCATGTGTTCGAGGTGGCCGACCGGATCCACATCCACCGGCTCGGCAAGCGCATCGCGGTCATCGATCCCAAGGAATATTCGATGTCGGACGCGGTGGCGATCATGACCGGGGCGATGAAGCCGCCGGTGGAAGGCGCCACCGGTCCGACGCATCACTACAAGGTCGGCGAGGAAGAATCCCAGGTACAATGACGAAAATGCGCGCGCTCGTGCTCGAAAAGCAGCACGAACTCAAACTCCGTGACATCGACCTGCCCACCGAGGTCGGGCCCGGACAGGTGAAGATCAAGCTCCACACCGTCGGCGTCTGCGGCTCGGACGTGCACTACTACACGCACGGCAAGATCGGCCCCTTCGTCGTCAATGCGCCGATGGTGCTGGGGCACGAGGCGGCGGGAACCGTGGTCGAAGTCGGCGAGGGGGTGACCAGCCTCAAGGTCGGCGACCGCGTCTGCATGGAGCCGGGGATTCCCGACCCGAACTCGCGGGCGAGCCGGCTCGGCATGTACAATATCGACCCGGCCGTCACCTTCTGGGCGACCCCGCCGATCCACGGCATCCTCACGCCCTACGTGGTGCACCCGGCCAATTACACCTTCAAGCTGCCCGACAATGTCAGCTTCGCCGAGGGCGCGATGGTCGAACCCTTCGCCGTCGGCATGCAGGCGGCGACGAAGGCCAAAATCACCCCCGGCGACACGGCGATCGTCATGGGCGCCGGCCCGATCGGCACCATGGTGGCGCTGGCGGCGCTGGCCGGCGGCTGCTCGCGGGTGATCATCACCGACCTCGCGCAGCCCAAGCTCGACATCGCGGCGCAGTACCAGGGCATTCTCCCGGTCAACATCAAGGACCAGAACCTCCTCGCCGAGGTGAACCGGCTGACCGACAACTGGGGCGCCGACGTGGTGTTTGAGTGCTCGGGCTCGCCCCGCGCCTGGCAGGGCATCGTCGACGGGGTGCGGCCGGGCGGCACGATCGTCGTGGTCGGCCTGCCGGTCGACCCCGTAAGCTTCGACATCGCCTCGCTGTCGGTGAAGGAAATCACCATTGCCTCGGTGTTCCGCTACGCCCACCAGTACGACCGCGCCATCGCCCTGATGGCCTCGGGCCGGGTGAACCTCAAACCTCTGATCTCGGAGACCTTCAAGTTCGAGGATTCGATCGCAGCGTTCGACCGCGCGGTCGAGGGGCGACCGACGGATGTGAAGCTGCAGATTTTGATGGAAGACGCTTAATTCCACGGCTGCCCCTCACCCCAACCCTCTCCCCGGAGGGGAGAGGGGGGATGGGAGCACCGGCCGTGACCGCGCGTCCCCTCTCCCCTCCGGGGAGAGGGTCAGGGTGAGGGCAGTAGAAGGTAGGAACCGCATGGACCTCGGTCTCAAAAACAAACTCGCCGTCATCACCGGCGGCAGCGTCGGCATCGGCCTCGCCGTCGCGGAAGGCTTTGCCGCGGAGGGCGCCAATGTCCTGATCACGGCCCGGGGGGCGGAACGCCTTCATGCCGAGGCGGCACGGATCACCGCCAGATATGGCGTCGAGGCGCATGGCGTCGCGGCCGATGTCGCCACCGCCGAAGGCTGCGCCCGCGTGACCGCCGGCGCGGCGCAACTGGGCGGCGCCGATATCCTCATCAACAACGCCGGCACCGGCTCCAACGAGACCATCGCCGAGGCCGACGACGCCAAGTGGCAGTATTACTGGGACCTGCACGTGATGGCCGCCGTCCGCCTTGGCCGCGGGCTGGTGCCGCAGATGAAGGTGCGGGGCGGCGGCGCCATCCTCCACAACGCCTCGATCTGCGCTGTGCAGCCGCTCTGGTACGAGCCGATCTACAACACAACCAAGGCGGCGCTGATGATGTTTTCGAAGACCCTCGCCAACGAGGTGGTCGGCGACAATATCCGCGTCAACACCGTCAACCCCGGCCTCGTGCGCACGCCGGACTGGGTCAAGACCGCCAAGCAACTCGCCGGCGAAGACGGCTTCGAAGCGCATCTCCAGAGCGTCGCCGACGAAGCCGGCGGCATGAAACGCTTTGCCACCCCCGAGGAAATGGCGAATTTCTTCGTGTTCATCTGTTCCGACAAGGCCAGCTACTCCACCGGCTCGACCTACTTCGTCGACGGCGGCTGGCTGAAGACGGTCTAGCCGCGCGGCCGGGGCCCCGTGCCCTCTCCCCTGAGCTGAGAGGGCAGCGCCGCTAGGAGCGCAGCGACCTAGCAAAGCTAGGGTGAGGGGTTCAGCCTCTCAACACGCGCGCATCGAGCAGCTTCACACCAGACCGTCGGAGCGTGTGGCCCACCCCACCCTTGATCCCTCCCCATCAAGGGGAGGGAGACCACTTCAAGATTCGCGCAACACCATCAGTCGACTCCCCCCTTGTGGGGAGGGGTAGCGAGCCACCAGCTTTCCAGCTACTCCGCCGCCTCTGCCACTGCCTCACGCCGCTCGTCCCGGACGATCGTCCACACGATCGGCACGGTAACCAGCGGGACCAGCACGAACAGCCCGTAGAGCCAGTTCGACGCCCCGATCGTTGCCGCGGTCGTCCCCGCCGAGGCCAGCCCGGCAGCGTTGACGATCACCCCCGCGACCGCCGCACCCAGCCCCGCGGCGAACAGTTGGACCATAGAGATCGATGCCGAAGTCAGGTCGCCCTCGCCGGTCGGCGCCGCCTGCAGCAGCCTGGTCGAGACATGCGGCCAGGAGATGCCGATGCCGAGGCCGAGCAGCAGCAGCGCCACACCCACCGGCAGCAGCGGCAGCAATTCGCCAGCCGTGTTGTCGCGCCCGAGGAACAGCGCGAGCCCGAGCGTCGCCACCACCTGCAGCACCGGCCCCGCCATCAGCACCATGCGGGCGCGGGCGCCGGTCCAGCTCGAGGTCACCACTGAGCCGGAGCTCCAGCCGACGGCGACCAGCGCCACCATGTAGCCGGCGATCAGCGGCGGCTGGCCGTGCAATTGCTGGACGAACAGCGGCACGAACATGTCCGATACGATGGCGAGGTTGAGCAGCAGCATCGCGGCAAACAGCGGCGCGAGGCCGGAGCGCAGCGAGAACGTGCCGCGCGGGAACAGTCGGGTTTCGCGGCGCTGGTCGATCACGCCCAGCGCGATGATCGCCAGCACCGCGAGTCCGACCAGGAGCGCAGGCAGCATCGCGCCCTCGGTCAGGATGGATGCCACCGAGACGCCGAGCACAGCGCCGATCAGCAGCAAAATCTGTGGGATGGGGAAGGCCTGCATGCCCCGCTCGTTGCTCCGCGCCGGAATGACGCGGAAAGCGAGGAGGCCGAGGAGGCCTGCCAGCGGCACCAGTACGAAGAACGCCCAGCGCCAGGCATCGTAGCTCGCAAAGATACCGCCGATGGCCGGCCCGATCAGCGTCGAGACGCCCCAGACGCTGGAGATCAGCGCGAAGGCGCGGCCCCATAGCGCCTCCGGGAACACGATGCGGATCATGGCGTAGCTCATCGCCGTCAGCAGCCCCGCGCCAAAGCCCTGCACGGCGCGGCCGACAAGCATCACCTCCATGTTTGGCGCTGCCCCACAGATCAGGCTGCCGATGGCAAAGCCCATGGCGGCGAGCACATAGCTGCCGCGCGGCCCGATGCCGAACGGCCGGATGGCGGCGAAGATCGAGGCAATGATCGAGGCGACGATGAACACCGTGGTGTTCCAGGCGAACAGCTCGAGCCCGCCGACGTCGGCGACCACCGAGGGGAGGAGGGTCGAGCCGATGAACGTCTCCATCGCCTGCAGCCCGACGCCGCCCGCGAACACCGTCACCGCCAGTGCCCGGCCGCCCGAAAACAGGTCGCGCCAGCCGCTCTGATTGGTCGTCATGTCATCGAATCCTGTCTGGCTATCCAAGTCGTCGGGAAGGCTCTACAACCTGAAGTGCAGTTGAGGTAAAGGGGCAATCGACAGGATGGCACGCGAATTCAGCGTCGGACAGGTCGCGAAGCGCAGCGGACTCTCGGTCTCCGCACTGCATTTCTATGAGCGGAAAGGCCTGATCCGCAGCCACCGCACCTCCGGCAACCAGCGCCGCTACGACCGCGATGTGCTCCGCCGCCTCGCCATCGTGCGCATGGGCACCGAGCTCGGGATCCCCCTCAGCGAGGTGGCCGAGGCACTGGCGCGGGTACCCGTGGGGCACACTCCCTCGGCCGACGATTGGCGTGCAATGTCAGTGCTTTGGCACGAAAAGCTGGATCGGCGGATCGTGCTGATGACGCGCATGCGCGACGAGCTCAACGGCTGCATCGGCTGCGGCTGCCTCTCCACCGCCAACTGCCCGCTAATGAACCTCGAGGATCACCTCGGCCGGGAAGGCAGCGGCCCCCGCCGCCTGCTGCGCGAGGGCAAGGACAGCTACATCAGCTAACGGAACCGGGCAGGGCGCAAGCCGTTGAAAGGCAAGCGTCAACAAGGGCCTGCCATGGATTTCCTCACCACGATCGGCTTCGAGCCGACCCACACGCCGCAGCACATCATCCTCATCCGCCTCTTGATCGCCGCCATCCTCGGCGCCGTGATCGGCTGGGAGCGCGGCGCGGAAGCAGGGGCTGCCGCGGGGCTGAGGACGCACATCCTCATCGCGCTCGCCGCAGCGCTGTTCACCACGCTTGCCTTCGAGATCTATCACGAGGCCCTCGAGGGCGGCAGCACCAACCCCGACCCGATCCGCGCCATCGAGGCGGTGACGGCGGGCATCGCGTTCCTCGGCGCCGGCGCGATCTTCCAGCAGCGCGGCAGCATCCAGGGCCTGACCACCGGCGCCGGCATGTGGCTAGCGGGTGCGGTTGGTGTTACCGCCGCGCTCGGCTACTACCTCACCGCGCTGGCGGTTGCGGTGTTTGCCGTGATCGTACTCGCGGCCCTGCGGGCCTTCTCGCACCAGGTGGTCAGCGCCGGCAGCGGCGAGACCGGCAAGGGAACAGAGCCGAGGAACGATCGTTGAATCCCCCCAACCACAGGAGGCATTCATGCCCGCAACGTCAAAGGCTCAGCAGAAGGCGGCCGGTGCCGCGCTCTCCGCCAAGCGCGGCGAGACCAAGGTCAACAAACTCAAAGGCGCTTCCAAATCGATGTACGAATCGATGAGCGAGAAAGAGCTCGAGGAGTTCGCCGAGACCACGCGCAAGGGCCTGCCCGAGCACAAGGCCGCCAAGCACTAGCCTCACTCGATGGCAGTCGGGGGCGCCGGCAACTGCGGATCGGCGCCCTCGCCGAAGATCTGCTGGCCCTCATTGTCCCAGATGCGGACCACTTCGCAGCTCAAGAGGAAGTCCTTGGCGCACTCGGTCTTCACTACCGCCTCGAGGCTGGCCTGATCCTGCTGGTCGCAGACGAACTTGTGCCAGTGCGGGCCCTCGTTGTGCTGCATGAAGATGTCTGCCACCCAGCCGTGCGGATAGCACCACAGGTTCGGCGCGCAATCCTCGGGGCCCAGCCCGCTTTGCGCGACGCACTGGGCCACCGCGCAATCCATCGCGTCGCCGACGAATGGGCCGAAGCAGACCCCGAGGCCGGCTTCCGGGGCCTGTGACACGGCGACGCCGTTGAAGGCGGGCAGCACGAAGCTGTCCACGGCCTCTTCGTCCTGGGCAAGGACCGGGCTCGCGAGGAGGCAGAGCACGGCCGCCGCGAACATCGACATCTTCAGCATGGGAGGCCTCCAACAAAGAGGCGGCAGAGTGCGGTGATCCGCCCGAGGCGGTCAAGCGCTCCAAACCGGGAAGGCGGGGCGGCGTCAGGAGTTCGCGCCCCGCCTTTCCGTCGTATGGCGGCCGCCGCGTGAGGGACGCAGCGGACCGCCAACCGGGCTGGAACTTGGGGGTTACCAGCCCAGGCCGCCCGGTCGCCGCAGGGATATCGACGGCCGGTCGGTAGCTCAGTCATGGGACCGGAGGGTTCCAAGACATTAGAAGAGACGGGGAGCACATTTGGGAATGCAATCGCAGTGGCCTGCGTATGCAACGCGCTCCCCGCCAGGCACGTAACCTGTGGACGCAGTGATTACGTGCCGACCGCATCCAGGTGCTGGTTGCGCACCCAGAAACTGACGATGGCCGCCGCTTCGCGACGGTAGGAATTGATGTCGGCGTGGCGCTCGAACACGGCGTCAGCGCCGGCCGAGAGCAGGGCCTCGCGCGTTGCGCGCTCGAGGGTTGGGGCGATCGCGGCAATCAATAGGGCGCCCCCGTCCCGCATGCCGCGGAGCTTCATGATGAAGTCTCGGGTGGCGCTCGAAGACCGCTTGAGATCGACGATGACCAGGCCGGGGATGGTCGCACCGTCCTTATCGAGCAGCTTGCCGATCTCGGTGCCCGCCAAATCTTCGCCATCGAGCCAGCTTACGGAGGGCGCGCCATGGGCGAGCAGCATCCGGATCATCAGCCGGGCAGAATGTGGATCGTCGTCGACAAGCGCCATGAAGGGCTGGCCGGCACCAAGAGTGTCCATAATGGTTCCTTCTGGTCGCGTTGCACCGGCGGGCCGAAACTGGAGACGAACTAAGTAAACCTGCTGTGGGCCCCGGAAGTTCCGAAGACGCCCTGTTTTGCGTCATTTCCCACCGCACCGGGAACGATCCCGAAAAGCGGTTGTGCCGTCTTGCGACAGGCCGGGATATGAGGCCTGGAAGCTGGGCGCGATAGGCAAACGCACGTAACTCGGCCGTAGCGCCGCTTGCGATTAACATGTAAATCAAAGAGGGTTGGGGACGAGAGGTGCCGGTAGGAGAAGAGGTGGCGCACGCCATGCCGCCACGCGCGGAAATCGATGGTGCCCTGGCTCGCATCCAGGCGTGGCCCGGGCTTTCGCGTTCGCCGCAACTCGCGAAGTTTCTCAATTACATAGTCGAGGCGCGGCTCAACGGGAACGAGGCCGGCATCAAGGCCTATTCCATCGCCGTCGACGTGTTCGGCCGGCCGCAGAGCTTCGATCCGCAGAACGACCCGATCGTGCGGGTGCAGGCGCGGCGGCTGCGGGCGGCGCTGCGCGAGTACTACGCCGGCGAGGGCGCAGGCGAGACCGTCAGGTTTTACCTCCCCGTGGGACGCTATGTCCCTGAATTCGGCGCTTCGGGCGACGCAGGACCAGCTTCCGGCGGTGGATCGGCAGCGCCGCAGCGGAGCTGGACGCGCCAGGCCGATGCCCCCGGGAGGCCGTGGCTGGCGCGGCTCGACGATGTCGCACTGCTGGTGGTGTTGGTCGCCGTAGCGCTGGGCATTGCGTTGCTGCTGACGCAGGTGCTGGCGCCGCGGCCAACGCGGACCCCCGTGCCGCAGCCGCCGTCCGTTGCGGTGGCCGAGTTCACATCGGTGGCGGCGGGCGACACACCGGGAGCGAGCGTCGCGGGCCTGGCGGTGGAGCTGGTGACCGACCTGCAGCTCTTTCCATTCATCGACGCGGTGTATCTGCAGCGCGCCGGCCAAGCCGCGCCGCAGGACAACCCGGCCGCGTTCGAGCTGACCGGCATCGCGCGGGCCCAGGGGAGCGAGGAGCAGATCACCGCCAGCCTCAAACGCTCGGATTCGGACACCGCAGTATGGAGCAAGACCGAGAAGGTGCCGGTCACCGAGCTGCCCACCAGTATCGACCAGCTGTCGCAGGCCTTTGCCGACCAACTCGGGGCGCTCGACGGCCCGTTGCATGCCGATGCGATCAAATGGCTCGAGACCAACACGGATGTCGCCGGCAACGAGACCGAGTATGTCTGCGGGCTGTTGTTCACGCTTTATCGCGAGACCGGCAATGCCGACCGTGGGGATCGGGCGCGAAGCTGCACCACCGGTCTGCTGCGCAGCCAGCCCGATTCAGCGCTGGCGCTGGGAATGAACGCTTCGCTACTGCTCGACAGGGCGCTGCGGACCCAGCCGCCCGCGAGGCTCGATCCGGAACCTATGTCGGAGGCACAACGGCAGATCAGCCAGGCCCTCAAGCTGGCCCCTACCTCGAGCCCGGTGTGGCGGGAGTATGCGTTCTTTCTCGAGGACGTAGGCCGGTTCGGCGAATCGGAGGCGGCGTTCATCTCGGCGCTGCAACTCAACCCATCGAACCTTGACGCGCTCGCCGGCTACGGTCGGCTGCTGTCGCTGCGGGGCAAGTCCGACAAGGGAGAAAAGCTGGCCGACGAGGCGCTGCGCCGGGCCCTGTCGCCGCCTTACTGGTACCACGCGGCGCCGGCGGTCAACGCGTTGCGCGACGGGCACAATGCTTCGGCGCTCGCCCATGCGGAGTCGCTGGCCAGTGGCGATGCCGAGCTGGCTTCGGTAATCGGCACGGTCGCAGCGCGGCGGATGGGGTCCCAGGACGTGCTCAATCGCTACATTGCCCAACTGCTTGAGGTGACGCGCTTCCGCCGTTTCGGTATCCTGCCGGTGCTTCGCCAGCGGCTGGGCGATGCCGAACTACGCACTCAAATCGGCACCGAACTCGCCGCGGCGGGGATCGACAAGGCGGCGCTCAACGGGCCGTACTGACCGGCCTCACCCTGGTTGTTTCCGGAGTTATCATGTCCTTTCGCGCCCTCGTCACCAACCGGCTTTCCGAAGGTGGGGTGCGGAGTGGCGTCGAGACCCTTGCCGAGGACCAATTGCCCGACGGCAACGTGCTGGTGTCGGTGGAGTGGGCCGGGCTCAACTACAAGGATGCACTGTGCCTTACCGGGCAGGCAAACCTGGTGCGAACCTATCCGCATGTCTGCGGCGTCGATTTCGCCGGGCGCGTGGTGGAGAGCAGCGACGCGCGCTATCACCCCGGGCAGGCGGTGCTGCTCACCGGCTGGCGGGTAGGGGAGCTGCATTGGGGCGGCTATGCGCAGCGGGCGCGGGTCAATGCCGACTGGCTGGTGCCGCAGCCCAAGCGCTTCTCCGGCCGGACGACGATGATGCTCGGCACCGCGGGGCTTGCCGCGATGCTCGCGGTCAACCGGCTGCAGGCCGAGGGGATCCGGGCGGGCGAGGGCGAGGTGCTGGTGACGGGCGCGGGCGGCGGGGTGGGTAGCATCGCCATATTGCTGCTCAGCCGGCTGGGCTACGAGGTCGCGGCGCTGACCGGGCGGCCGGAACTCGCCAAGCGTCTGACACGGCTCGGGGCGAGCCGGATCGTCGCGCGCGAGGAGGTGCTTACGCCGACGGGCAAGGTGCTGGACAAGGAGCTCTGGTCCGGTGCGATCGATGCCGTGGGCGGGCCGCTGCTCGGCGAAGTGCTGAAGAAGGTGCGCTATGGCGGGGCGGTCGCGGCGATCGGCAATGCGGGCGGGCGGAACTGGGACGCGAGCGTCGTCCCGTTCATCCTCAGGAACATTTCGCTCTGCGGCATCGACACGGTGATGCAGCCCTACGAAGCCCGCCGCTCGGCCTGGGACCGGCTGACGACGCTGTTCGTCCCGTCGGCGTTCGAGCCCATGACAACGGAGGCGGGCCTCGAAGAGCTTCCCGGACTTGCGGAGCAGATGCTCCAAGGCCAGATCGCCGGTCGGGTGATCGTCAACCCACGGGATCCGCCGACCTGAGCTGAGCCGGGAGGTTTGGACTAGAGGGCAGCATCAACCGTGCCCGTCCGACTAGTGCAGCGACGCTTGCCTTAGTCGCCACCACCAGCGTCATCCCCGCGAAAGCGGGGACCTCCGTTTGCGATAGTGGCACGCAGGAAAACAGAGGTTCCCGCGTTTCGCGGGAATGACCCGGTGACTGGGATGGGTGCACTGCCTCAGGCAGCTTCCCCGAAATACTTCCCCGCCAGCCGCACGAAGGCGGTCCCGCGTTCCTCGAAATTCTTGAACACCTTGCCGGCGGTTTCGAGCTGGCCGTAGCTCGGCGCACCGGGGGAGAGGATCACCGTCTCGAACTTCGACTTGCGGCCAGCCAGTGCCTTCAGTGCATCCTCGAGCGTGCCGGCCTCGACCACCTCGATCTCGGGCGCCGCCGCATAGGTGAGAGTGGCGAGGCGGTCGCCGGTGACCGGCAGGCAGACCAGCACGGTGACGCCGCGCGGGCCCAGCAGATGGGACAGCTCCGAATAGTCCTGGTGCCGCTCATGACCGCCGGCGATCAGCGCGATGCGGGTGCCTTCGTAGGCGGCGAGGGCGGCCTTGGTGGCTTCGGGGGTGGTCGAAATCGAGTCGTTGACGAAGATCGTCTCGCCGATGCGATGCTCCTCAAGCCGGTGCGGCAGCGGCTCGAATTTGGCGATACCGCGGATGACGCCCTCGAGATCGGCGCCAGCCTTCAGGGCAATAGCAGCTGCCAGCAAGGCATTGTTCAGATTGTGTTCACCTTTGAGGCGCGAGCGCAGCGCAGCTGTGGCGATGCGGTCGTGGATGAAGGGGGCGAGGGCGGGGATAAGTCTTTTGGGGTCGCGCAGCGCTTCCATCACCAGCGGGTGGCCGAGGGCGCCGACGCCGAGGGCTACGGGGAAAGGGGCGTCGCGGTCGATGAGGTTGAGCTTGTCCGAATAGTAGCGCTCGACGGTCCGGTGCCAGTCGGTGTGCTCGGGCGAAAGGTTTGTAATTGCTGCGATATCCGGCGTGAACGAGATGTCGGCGGTCTGGTAGCTCGAGAGCTCGAAGACGACGATCGGGTGCTTGTCGGCGATCTCGAGGGGGGCGAGGCCGACATTGCCGGCGAGGCCGGCGTCGAGGCCGGACTCGGTGAGCATCAGATGCACCAGGGTGGCCGTCGTCGATTTCCCCTTAGTGCCTGTAATCGCTATGACGTTTCGGCCGGCGCGATAGGTTTCGCCCCACAGGTTGAGGTTCGAGGTGACGGCGATGCCGGCCTCGCGCGACATGGCGAAGATCGGCCGGTAGCGGGAGACGCCGGGGCTCTTGACGATGGTTGAAAACAGCCTCGATTCAACGGCTTGCGTCAGGTCGGCGGGGGCAATGAAGGTGGCGTCGTCGATGTCCGCCTCGCCGCTGTCGACGGTCACAAACACCTTTGTTTTCGGGGACTTAGCCTGCAAGAAAGCGCGGGTAGAGCGGGCCTCGCGGCCGGCGCCGTAGAGCAGGACGGGTTCGTCATAGCGCATGCGGGGCGACTCGCTCGAAGATGTCCTTCGGGATGAGATGTTCTGGGCTATCGATCATCAACTCGGCAAGCGCATCTTCGAGGCGCTGGCCGCCGTACTGGGCGAGGAGATCTGGCTTGAGCATTGAAACTATTGGCTCATCGGCCCATTCGGGCATCTTGGTGAGGGTGTAGAGACAGGCCGCCGCCTCCTCGATTTCCCCGACGCATTCCCACGGCTTCTGCCCCGCAAGGCCGGTCAATTCACGGAAAGACCGCTCATGTGATGGCTGGCTCAGCAGGTTCTGGCCGAAAATCTCGACAAGCCGCTGCTTCTCCATCACCGGAGCGAAAATCAGGAACACGAAGTGGCACTTGGGGCATTTGCCGCACCACAGCGGCCCGTCATGCCCGGCCAGCTTGAAGTTCTCGTTGCAGCTCGAGAACACATGGTCGAAGCGTTGGACCCGACTGAAAATGCGCGCAATCCGTGCCTCCGAGTAGGGGCGAAGCAAAGAGAAAAGCTGCAAACTTCTGCCAGTCGCGTGCTCGAGAATTGTGGCGATCAGCTGTTCGAAAGCGAGCGACTTCGAATGCTGATGATTCGCCTCCCGCCCATCGAACTCCATATTGCCCTCGCTGGCCGAGCGCTCGTTGGAGAGCACGATACGATTGTACGAGTAGAGCAGGGCGGCCAGCGCCGCGATCATCGAGTTGATGGCGGTCGAGGGGACATGGCCGTTGTAGTATCCGGGAACCTTCCCAAGCCGGATCATTTCAGGGTCGAGGGTGCGGGTCACATAGAGCGGGGGGCGGCCGATCCTGTCCACCGATCCGAGAATGGGGCCCTTGGGATTGACGGCGAAGGGGGTGAAATCCACTCCCGCGGCTTCCAGTAGCTGCAGGCTGACCAGCGAGTCCTTGCCGCCACCGATCGGCAGCAGGGCGCGGTCGGTGAGCACCGGCGGGACGATGGCCGGGCGGGCATCGTCCTCTGCCTCGATGCGGATGAGGCCGAAGCGCTTGAGGTCGTTGCGGGCATAGAACTCGCCTAGGCCGTTTTCATAGACATCGAGCGCAAAGGCGCGCTCCTCGCCGGTGAGCGGGAAGGCGGCGCGGATGACGAACGGGGCGCGCAGCTTGAAATAGCTGACGCCGAGGACGAGGGCGGTGAGGTCGAGGAGCTTGCCGAAAGACGTGGTCTCGGAGGCCGACGCATCGCTGCCCGGGGGAAACCGCAGCAGCTCGATGAACCGGAGATCACCGACGCCATAGCGGAACGTCGCGACGCCCGTCATCGCGTCGAAGGCGGGGGGCTCGATGGTGAAGGTCTCGGTCACTGTCAGTAGATCCGGAGGCTGAGTCTCAGCACAATATCGGTCGAGAGGCGCTGAAAGCCAAATTCGCGCAGCGTGCACTGCCAGGCGGTGCCGAGGCGCTGGATGGAAAAGAGGTTATAGCGTGCCGGATCGTGGCCGCCGCTATCGCCCTGCGCCGCGCCGGCGGCGGCGACGCCGACCACCGGTACATCGCCACGCGGTCCGGGGATGGCATAGATCGAGGACTGGTGGGTATGGCCGTGGAGGACCAGTTCCGCGCCCTGTTCGGCGATGACGCGGCGAAAGTTCTTGGCGCCGTAGAGGCCGAGGCGCCAGTGCCCCTGCTCCTGGTTGGGCGGATGGTGGATGAGGACGACGCGGAAATAGCCCCCGTCGCCGAGCAGCTTCAGGCAGCGGCCGAGGCGGGTGGCCTGCTCCTCTTCGAACCGGCCGGTGGCCATCCAGGGGAAGGTGGGCACCGCGCTGTTGCACGAGACGATGGCGACGTCGCCGACCCGGCGGACGAAGGGGAAGGCGTTCTCGTCGACCGTCTCGCCCATCACGTACCCGTCCCAGCGGTCGATGGCCTTCTGCAGTTGGCCGGTGATGTAGGCGTCGTGATTGCCGGGCGAGAGGCAGACCTGCTCGGGGCCGCCGAGGGTTGCGAGCCAGTTGTAGGCGGCGTTGATCTCGGCATCGAGGCCGAGATTGACGAGGTCGCCGGTCACTGCGGTGAAATCGGGGTTCTGCTCGCGCAGGTGCCGCACCAGCTTGGTGAGCCCATCGCCGGCGAGGGTATGCTCGCGCTTGATCTTCCAGTTGAGGAAGCCGGTAATCCGCTTGTTCATCAGGTCGCGCGCCCTGACGGGGGGGAGCGGCGCCAGGTGAATGTCGGACAGATGGGCAAGAGTTATCATTGAGGGGCGTAATGCCATGCGGCGCGCAGCAAGAAAATGGCCTAAATGCCGCTGTAACCAACTGAAGGTTAGCGAGGTCCAGAACCATGACCATGAGCCCCTGGCAGAGGATGCGGACTTCGGCACACCTGTTCCTCGTGGGCGTGAGGCGACGGATGGTGCTCGGCGCGCGGGCAGCGTTGCTGGACGGCGACCGGGTGCTGCTGCTCCGGCACACCTACATGCCGGGCTGGCATTTCCCCGGCGGCGGGGTCGAGCCGGGGGAGACGGCGGAGGAGGCGGCCCGGCGCGAGGCCGAGGAGGAAACCGGGTTGCGGGTCGAGGGACCGATGACGCTGCTCGGGCTCTACCTGCAGAAGCACGAGGCGACCAACCGCGACCACGTCGCGGTCTATGTGGCGCGCCGGCACCGGCAGGTGAAGCCATTCAGCCCGAACGGCGAGATCGCGGAGATCGGCTGGTTCGCCTTCGACGCGCTGCCGGAGGGGATCGATCCGGGGACGGCGCTGCGCATCGGCGAGATCACGGCCGGGACGCGGGATGTGCCGGGGCTTTGGTAGGGGCGGGAGGGATTCACGTGTGGCTACGGACAATTGCGTCCCCCGGGGCCGAACGGGCTGGTGGCCGCGGGGCGAGCGCGGGCATTGGAACAGGTGAAAGGGCAGGTACGCAGGGTTCCTTTTGCGCCAAGCGGACAGCTGCCAGGCCGCTTAGCGCCATGTGTGGACGGCTCCGTGTTGGCAAGAGCTTTGTTGACCTGGTGCACTGCTGGTCGGAGCTGCCATGTGTCCGGCCTTTGGATGCGGCGCTGGATGATGGCCGCTGGCCATAATGCTCTCCGCGGATCGGGTCCCGGTCAAAAGCCCGCGCTCGAGGCGCCCTGGCGCAAGTGGGTTGTCCCGGTCCTTGGGCCGACTGGCATGGGTGCGTTACAGGTCGTTGCTCTCTCCAACCTCGTGGCGCGGATCGCTCCGCGTGTTCAGATTCCTCAGATGGGCAGCGCTGCCCGATATGGCTCGCCGCGAGCCATCATGGCCCAGGCGATCCGCGCCATCTTGTTGGCTAGCGCGACCGCCGCGATCTTGACCGATCGGCGTTCCATCAGCTTCACCAGCCAAGGGTAACGAGTGTAGCCCAGTTGCTTGGCCCGTCTGATCACCGCGAGGGCGCCGACGACGAGCAGCTGGCGCAGGTAGCGGTTGCCGGCCTTACTGATGCTCCCCAGCTTCTCCTTGCCGCCGGTCACCGACGGCACCCGTCAAGCCGGCCTGACCCGCCCCGAAGTAGACCGGGGACGCAATTCTTCCAGCAAGTCGCGGTCAACTGCACCGAAGGCACGCAAATCTGTAGCAAATCGGCAACAGCCTGCGCCAAGCGAAAACGCCACCCATCAGCGTCATCGAACAGCGGTCGGGCCCGAAGTAGGCAGGCACGTAGTTCTTCCAGGAAATCGCAGTCAGCCGCACCTGAAGCGCGCAAATCTGAAGTAGCGCAGCAACAATCCACGCCAAACAACCTCGGCCTGGCGGATGGCGCGGCTCGCCTCGACATCGATGATGATCGCGTTGTCGGTATCGATCAGGTAGTTGGTGGCATAGGC
>NZ_JAQGJL010000121.1 GCF_028290645.1 Devosia sp.
AGAGCACCAGGTCGGCGCGCTTGCCGACTTCTACCGAGCCGATGTGCCGGCTCATGCCCTGGGTGATGGCCGGGTTGATGGTGTATTTGGCGATGTAGCGCTTCACCCGGAAATTGTCGTTGTCGCCTGTCTCCTCCGGCAAGCGCCCGCGCTGGCGCTTCAACTTGTCGGCGGTCTGCCACGTCCGGATGATCACCTCGCCGACCCGGCCCATGGCCTGGCTGTCAGATGACATCATCGAGAAGGCGCCGATATCGTGGAGGATATCCTCGGCGGCGATGGTTTCCCTGCGGATACGGCTTTCGGCGAAGGCCACGTCCTCGGCGATCTGCGGCGACAGGTGATGGCAGACCATCAGCATGTCGAGATGCTCGGCCAGCGTGTTGACCGTGTAGGGTCGCGTCGGATTGGTCGACGACGGCAGCACGTTGGGCAGCGATGCCACCTTGATGATGTCCGGCGCATGCCCGCCGCCGGCGCCTTCGGTGTGGAACGCGTGAATGGTGCGGCCCTTGAAGGCGGCGATCGTGTCCTCCACGAAGCCCGACTCGTTGAGCGTGTCGGTGTGGATCATCACCTGCACGTCGAACGCGTCGGCGACGGCGAGACAGTTGTCGATACTGGCGGGCGTCGTGCCCCAGTCCTCGTGCAGTTTCAGGGACGAGGCGCCTGCGAGGATCATCTCCTCAAGCGGGGCGGGAAGGGACGCATTGCCCTTGCCGGCGAGGCCGAGATTCATCGGGAAGGCGTCGAAACTCTCGATCATCCGGTGGATGTGCCAGGCGCCGGTGCAGGTGGTGGCGAGTGTCCCGTGCGCTGGCCCGGTGCCGCCACCCAGCATCGTGGTGATGCCCGACATCAGCGCTTCCTCGATCTGCTGCGGGGCGATGAAGTGGATATGCGCATCCATGCCGCCTGCCGTGAGGATCTTGCCCTCGCCGGCGATCACCTCGCTCGATGGCCCGATGATGATGTCGACATTGGGCTGCGTATCGGGGTTACCCGCCTTGCCGATGGCGTGGATTTTCCCGTCGCGCAGCCCCACATCGGCCTTGTAGATGCCGGTGTGGTCGACGATCAGCGCGTTGGTGATCACCGTGTCGACGGCGCCCGCGGCGCGCGTGACCTGGCTCTGGCCCATGACGTCGCGGATCACCTTGCCGACTCCGAACTTCACCTCCTCGCCATAGGTGGTGAGGTCGCGTTCCACCTCGATGAACAGTTCCGTATCCGCCAGCCGCACCTTGTCGCCGGTGGTCGGCCCGTACATCTGGGCATAGGTGGAGCGGGAGATGCGAGCGGGCATGATGGTCCTTCCGGGCGAGGCGCAGGGCGCCATTTGAACCGCCTAAGTTTGAGGCTGTCCAGCGCTTTGCCGTGAAAACCGGCAGAACGATCCCGACTTCGAGAACAAATTTGGCGAGGGCCCCGGGCAGGATTAAACTCCCCCGGGGCTGCTGAGCGCTGGAGGAGAACTTGCGCCATCTCGCAATGCTCGGTCTCGCCGCCGCTGCCGGCCTCGCGGCGGGCGGAGCCAACGCCGCGCCCTCGGTGGAACGCGGCGACTACCTCGTCAACTCGATCGCGGCCTGCGGGGCGTGCCACACTCCGGAAGACGCCAACGGCCCCATCGCCGGCAAGGCGCTGAGCGGCGGGCTGGCGGACAAGAACGCGCAGTACACGGCGATCGCGCCCAACATCACGCCGGCCGGCCCGGTCGGGAGCTGGAGCAATGCCGATCTCGCCAAGGCCATCCGCGAGGGCGTCCGCCCGGACGGGACGGTGATCGGTCCGCCCATGCCGTTCGAGGTCTACAGGGGCATCTCCGACACCGACGTCCAATCCATGGTGCTCTACCTGCGCACCGTGCCGGCGGTCGAGAACGACCCCGGCAATTCGCAGTACAGCATCCCGTTGCCGTCATGGGGGCCGCCGATCACCAGCGTCCCCGACGTGCCCGAAGGCGTGACGGTGGTGTACGGCGCCTACCTTGCGGGGCCGCTCGGACATTGCACCGTCTGCCACACGCCTTCCGGCGCGAATGGGCCGATGTTCTCGACGGAGCTGGGCGCGGGCGGGGTGGAATTCGACGGCTCATGGGGCACGTCGGCATCCGCCGACATCACGCCGACCGGGCTCTCGAACGACACCGACGCACAGATCGCGACGATGATCACTGCCGGCACGCAGCCGAACGGCCAAAAGATGTTGCCGCCGATGCCCTATGCCTACTACGCCCACATGACCCCGAACGACGTGCAAGCCGTCGTGCTCTATCTGCGATCGCTGCCGCCGCACTAGGAGGGAGAGGAGAGTAGAACCAGCCGGATCAGCCCAACATCGGGGTTGTGGGGTCCCTTGCCCCAAGAACCAGGCGAACAGCCCCAACACCGGTCTGTTGCGGTCGCGGTGGAAGGCCCCCTAGTTCACCTTCGGCTTTGTCGCCTCGGCCTTGCGATAGCTGGCGATCAGCAGCCCGAGCATCTCGTCGAGCAGGCCCTCGCCGGTGCGGACCTGCGCGTCCTTCTGGGTGCGGGCGACCAGCGACATGGCGAGCACCTGGATGGCGTAGGCGTGCTTGGCCTTTCCCTCCTTGTGGAAGTCGTTGCCCTGCTTCTGGAAATCGCTCAGCAGCTTGTCATAGACGGGCGGCACCATGTTGGCCTTGAAGGCTGCCCAGCTCGGCTGCCTCGCGCGATCGACGAGGCGGGCAGCGAGACTGCCGATCAGGAACATCGCCTCGGGGTCCTTGTCGCCATTGCTGCGAAAATCCTGCAGCATCGCCACGAAGCGCTCCTTGAAGTCTTCTTCCCTGCTGGCCATCGCCGTGTCGTATCCCGTTGAAACCGGCGCATCCCTAAACGAATCCAGCGGGATTGCCAAAGCTCTATGTCGTTTCGGTCCGGATTCTGAGCGTGGCCCACCCCCAACCTCATTCCCTCCCCACAAGGGGGAGGGATGCGCAAGAACTGAAGCATCAGTCGTCTCCCTCCCCCTTGTGGGGAGGGATCAAGGGTGGGGGTGGCACCACGCGCCGGCCGAGCAGCAGGGGCCTACAGCTTCCCCATGATCTTCTGCTGAAACCCGTACACCACCCGCCCACCCGAAATCGGCACCAGCTTCACCTCGCGCGCCTGCCCCGGCTCGAACCGCACTGCCGTCCCGGCCGCGATATCGAGCCGCATGCCGCGGGCCTGCTCGCGGTCGAAGCGCAGCCCGGCATTGGTCTCGTAGAAATGATAGTGCGAGCCCACCTGGATCGGCCGGTCGCCGGTGTTCGCGACCTCTATGGTCACCTGCGTCGCGCCCTGGTTGAGCTCGATCTCGCCGGGGACAGTAATGATTTCGCCTGGAACAAAGGCCATTGGCTCACCTGATCGGTTCGTGGACGGTGACGAGCTTGGTGCCATCCGGGACAGTGGCTTCGACCTGCACGTCGTGGATCATCTCGGCGATGCCCTCCATCACTTGCGCGCGGCTCACCACATGCGCGCCGGCTTCCATCAGGTCGGCGACCGAGCGGCCGTCCCGGGCGCCTTCGACCACATAGTCGGTGATCAGCGCGATGGCCTCGGGGTGGTTGAGCTTCACCCCGCGCTCGAGGCGTTTGCGCGCCACGATCGCGGCCATGGAGATGAGGAGCTTGTCTTTCTCGCGGGGCGTCAGGTTCATCGAAAATCCTAGAGATGCCAGAGGCGCGGCAGGGCGCCGGCGCCGGAGAGGTCGGCGATTATTGGCGTGATGATGCGGCGGAGCGCAAGCCCGGATGCGGCGAGCGCGCGGACGACGAGGCGTTCGCCGATGACGCTGGCGCCGGCTTCGCCGGTCAGTTTTTCGCGCACCCGGCCGAGTTTCTGCTCGGCGTCGGCGCCGACATAGAGCAGGGTGGCGAAGGCATTGGCGCCGGCGAGGAGGGAGATGCCGTCGCGCTCGTCGGCCTCGCCCCCGAGCCGCGTGGCTTCGGCATGGATCAGCCGGCCATTGCGGCGGATGCGCCAGTTGTCGCGCAGCCGCGCCGAGCGGGCCGTCTCGCCCATGGCCTCGCGGCCAAGGAGGATGGCCTCGATGGCAAAGAAGCTGGCATCGGGCGCCAGATCTACATCGAGGCTGCGGTCGAGCCGGGCGCCTTCGAAGAGGATGGTTTCCTGCGGCAGCCAGTCGAGATGCGCACCGGCGCCGACCGCGAGCCGGGTCCGGACATTGGCGTCGTCGCCGAGCGAGCGATAGACACGCTCGCAGGCCTGGGTCGTGAGGACGAGCTTGGCGCCCGGCGCCGCCCGGGCTTCCCAGCTGACGTCGTCGCCTCCAGTCAGCCCGCCCGCGGTGTTGATCAGCACCGCCTGCAGGCTCGCGTCATGCGTATGCGGCAGCCGGATCTTGGCGCAACCCTCCTGATAGAGGGTGGTCAGCCGCGTGCGCCCGTCGAGCACCTGCGTCTCGATGCGACCGCTGCCGTGGGCACGCTGGTGGCGGGGCAGGGGGAGGGCGGTCATCGGGCCCCCGATGGGCTGATGGCTGTGGCCCCCCACCCCTGACCCCTCCCCCCAAGGGGGGAGGGAGACCAGAACACGAGCGACAGTGTTTTCGTCTCCCTCCCCAGTAGGGGGGGGGGACAGGGGTGGGGGTCCACAGCC
>NZ_JAQGJL010000125.1 GCF_028290645.1 Devosia sp.
TCGACCAAGCCCAGCGGCATGGGCATGGGCCTGTCGATCTCCCGCTCGATCATCGAAAACCATGGCGGCAGGCTGTGGGCCTCGAGCAACCAGGGACCCGGCGCGACATTCCAGTTCACCCTGCCGAGTCATCAGGAGGCAAGGCGCCCTGGATGACGTTCGGAGGGCTCGGTCGCTCCGGCATCTACCGGCTCCGTCTCTGCACCTTGGAAGACCGACACTACCCGATCAGCTCTTAGTGCTGGGACTGCTTCAGCGCGACGATGCCCTGCGACTCCTGCGGGAACTGCGCCAGCATCTCCGGTGCAATATTCAGGTGCTGCGCCACCAGGTCCGGCGGCAGGCGGCTCAGCCAGTTGGCGAGCGAGACCTCCTCGTAGTGGTCGGAGCGGAACACCTCGACGAACTGCAGCACGTCCTTGCCGGCGTTCTCGACGTAGTGGCCGAAGTTCTTGCGAACCACACCGACGTCGCCGGCACGGAAATCGGTCGTATTCGCATGGGGCCCGGTATTGAACACCGTCATCCGGGCTTCGCCGCTCAGGTAGTACTGCCATTCGTCGGCGTTGGGATGCCAGTGCATTTCGCGCATGCCGCCGGGCTGCACCGTTATCAGCGCGGTGGCGATGGTCTTGGCGATCGGAAAATTGTTGCTGTCGACAATCTGCACGCTGCCGCCACTGTTGCTCCGCAATGTCGGGGCCCGGGATAGCCCGAAGACCGGGGAGTCCGGCCCGGGCATGACCTTGGCGGCCTTCTGGTCGGCCTCCAGCGATCCCGGTTCATCGCCCTGGAAGATCCAGAGGTTATGGAGCGGGATGTCCTTGAACGTATCGGCCGGCACGGCGAAATTCTTCGCGAGGATATCGGGAGGCGTATGAGCCAGCCAGTCGGTGATCAGCAACGTGTTGCTTTCCGATTGGTCGCCATTGTCGAACGCAATGACGAACTCCGCTCCATCCGGGCTGAGGCCCTGTAGCGAATGCGGCGTGCCGGCTGGGAAAAACCACAAGTCGCCCGCCTCGACGTCCTCGACGCTCGGCCGTCCCTTGCCGTCGAGCGTGGTGATCCGGCAACGGCCCCGCGTCATGATCGCCCACTCGGCGGTCTGGTGCCAGTGCAGTTCACGAATGCCGCCCGGCGCCAGGTACATGTTGACGCCCGAAATATCGTCCGAAATCTGGAAGTCGGCCTGGGTAACCTCGCGGGCCCAGCCGCCGTGCTGCTGCCGGCGCGGCGAAATGTTGAACGACGACCAAAAGAAGGGCTGGGTGCTGATGTCGGTAGCCGGCGCGTCCATCTGCGAGGGGAACTGGCTCTCGATCACCCGGTTCTGCGGGCCCTCCATGCGCGCTCATTGCATCGTTACCGATGTTGACCCTGCCCTCGGCGGGCAGGTCCGGATTGCCGAAGCTGGCGGGCTCGTGGTGGCGTGGATATTACTGCGACTGGTCCTGGGCCATGACGGTATCCTCCTAGGTTCGGGAAATTCGCCCGGCTTCCCGTCATGCCAAGGGAAGCCCAGGCCCGTTTACATCCCCAGAATTATCACACCCCCCCGCCGGTCACTTGTTGGATATTGCCGTAACTCGTGGCATCCGCTGTCCCGAAGCGATCGCTACGGCTTACGCAAGCGGTTCGGCCCGAAGCCCGACACGATCCGCGTCGCCGACATGATGAGGTTATGTAAGGGGGAGTGGCGGAGAGGATGGGAAACTCCATCCTCGATCAGACATTACATGTTTTCAATGGGTTACAGCAGCACCCAGTGCAACGTGTGTACCAACAAAGCGTACCGCTCGCAAGTCTTGGAAGACGAATGGCTCAAGGTCGCAAGTGCTACCCTTCCCGAGCCGCAGGAGGTTTTCGAAGTGGCAAAAATCTGCTGCGACTGCGTTCGCGTTAGAAAGCGAAGGACTGTTGGGCGTTCGCGGATCCCAAACCATAGTGGCGAGAAACGTCGCGCACGAACTCGGGCTGGCCGCCATAACTCGGATGCCTGACAGGCTCGGAGGCGATACCAAGTTCGCCGAGCGCAAGCTGAGCATCCCGGCCGATGGCCAGAATGAATTCAGGCTCCAGCAGCGCCAGAAGGCCATCGAGGATGTGGCGACTACCCGTCCTGCTGCGTTGCAGCGCCGGGTGCGCTGATTGCAACCAACATTGCGGATGCAGTAACCGACAAAGCCCCCATCTTTTCCTCAAAAGTAACGCGACAGCGACGTTAGTGTTAGCGGGCGGGGCGCGCTTGCTAGTGCCGCCGATGAGGTCGTCGATAGTCGCAGCAATGAAGGCTGCGCGGACCATCAAGCGCCGGAGTTGCAAACGCCGACAATACGCCTTGGGCATCGCCGTCATCTTCTTCTATGGCAGGGTATGTCCCGCGGCGCGGAACAGGTGGTACCATTCTTCGCGCGTCAGGGTCACGTCCGAGCCCGCTGCGCTTTCGCGCACGCGATCCGGCTTGGTTGTCCCCAGTACCACCTGCAGGTTAGCGGGGTGCCGCGTGATCCAGGCGACAGCGATACCGGTCGGCGTGACCGAGTATTTCTTCGCCAGTTCATCCATCACGTCATTGAGCTCGGCGTGGTTCTCTCGGTCACCAATGAACACGCCCCCGAAGAAGCCTTTCTGCACAGGTGACCAAGCCTGCAGCGTCATGCCCTTGAGGCGCGAATAGTCGAGCAGTCCGACATCGCGTGAGATCGACTGGTCGAGCCCGTCCATATTGACGGCGATGCCCTGCGCGAAGAGATTGGCATGTGCGATGCTGAGCTGCACCTGGTTGAATAGCAACGGCTGGCGGACCGCCGACTTCAGCAGCTCGATCTGGCCCGGCGTCTGGTTGGAGACCCCAAAATGGCGCACCTTGCCCGCCTCATGCAATGTGTCGAAGGCCTTGGCGACGTCCTCCGGCTCGACCAGCGTGTCCGGCCGGTGCAACAGCAGCACATCGAGATAATCGGTGCGCAGCGCCTTCAACGAGCCGTCCACCGCGTCGATGATGTGCTCGGACGAGAAGTCGAAATACCCAGGCCGGATGCCCGCTTTGCTCTGGATCATGATGCGGCCACGGTCCGTTGCAGAGAGCTTCACCGCCTCGCCGAAGCGCGCCTCGCACACATGCGGTGCGCCACCATAGACATCTGCATGGTCGACCATGGTGATGCCGCTCTCCACCGCAGCATCGAACAGCGTCCGGATCTCCGGATCGCTCATTTTAGCGATGCGCATGAGGCCCAGCACCACGCTGGAGACGGTGAGATCGGAGTGCGGGACTTTGAAGGTCTTCATGGAGGCACCGGTAGGGGACGTAACGGAAGTGCCGCTTATCGCAGCCTTCCGTCTTGGAGCGCAATATCGCCGGAGCCTGAAATGTCGACCGCCCGCTTCCCAGATCCCTTGGAAGAACGGCTCATTCCCGGTGCTGTCGGAGTTGGGGCAGATCGTCGCCGTCGGGTGCGTTCGCTACGACAGGCGCGGCCGCTACCGAGCCGATCGACTACTCGCCAAATTCGGGGACGTGGCCGAGGCCGCGGTGTTCGACCTCATCGCCAAGGACAGAGGATGCGAGCGAGCGCTAAACCCTCCTCGATGCCAGCGTCGTGACACAGCGCGAGCGCTTCTGCCACGCGGACCATATTCCGCCAGAAAGGCGCACCACCTTCGGGCCCATGCGTCGAGTAAACGCGAGCTGAACGTTTGGCCCATGGGAAGTTCATGCCACCGGGCGCCTTATCCAACCATCAAAAGAATGGAGGACAAGATGTCCACTCAGCAGACCAAATCAATCGCCCTTGGTGTCGCCGTCGCCCTGCTTTCGCTCACCAGCATCGACATAGCGGTCGCTGCCAGCAAATTCGGTGTTGGCGCGCCCAAGCTGCACCGAAGCACCATCATTCAGACTCGTGAGATTCAGGCCGCTGCGACTGGCGATGGCCCCGCCACTGAAAAGGACTGCAAGAAATATGAGGCCGGCATTAACTCTTGGGGGCAGGCCGAGGTTGATGCCACGGAGGCTGGCGATGAGAGGGGCGCCAGAAACGCCAAGCGCTATACAGAGGGTCTCATCAATGAGGCTACCGACAACGGCTGCTTCATCATCTACTGATCTCGCCGCTACCGAAACCCACTGCCGATAACCAACCGCTAAAGCTAGGCGCATTTTTGAGCGCAGCTCGCGAGCTGTGCTTGAAGCGGCCCGGCTTACTAAGGGGGCGACCGTGGCACTTATGGCAAAACTTGGCATTGAAATACCTATCCTGCTGGCCCCGATGGGGGGCGCAGTGGGTCCAGAACTCTGTGCAGCGGTAAGCAATGCTGGCGGGCTCGGCATTATCCCTCTGTGGTGGGACGACGCCTAGGTGAGCGGTGAGATTGCAAAAGGTTCGCGCCCTGACCGCCCGGCCATTCGGCGTCAACCTAAACAACAACTATCCTCAAGACCGGCATCTCGATGAAACGCTTAATTCCGGCGTCAAAGTCATCTCATTCTTCTGGGGCACGAACGAAGCTCACATAGCGCGTGCGAAGAAGGTGGGCGCGCTAGTCCTCCAGACCGTGGGAACCTCGTCCGATGCCCAACTTGCGGTCAGCGCAGGAGCCGACATCATCGTGGCGCAGGGCTGGGAGGCAGGCGGCCATGTGTGCAGTCTCGTGACCACCCTCGCCCTGGTTCCGGCCGTGGTCGATGCCGTCCCGGGCACGCCGGTCGTCGCTGCGGGGGGTATCGCTGACGGGCGCGGAGTTGCGGCGGTGCTTGCGCTCGGCGCCGCTGGCGCCTGGATCGGAACGCGATTCCTCCTGGCGAATGAAGCTACGATGACACCCGGCTATCGGGCCCTCGTCATCGCTTCAGGCGAAGCCGATACGCAGTCTGGCCGCGGCGAAAACCCGACATGGTACGAGTCGGCAATTCGTTGGATCGGCAGGCAGAAGGAACCGTGGATTTCCGAGTTTGGTCCGCGACCTCGCTGGCCAAGGGGTCGGCCTTGCTCTGCGCCAACAGGCCGCGGCGGTAATCGTCGAAGAGATTTGGAATGAAGCTCGTACTACGATCGCGACGCTCCAGCGCCTGAGCGTGTGATTCATAGAACTCCAATGGGGCCTAGCAGTCACCCTTTACGTCATGTCGTGGGCGAGTGCTCAAAGCATTGGCCTTGATCAGGTGCGAGCATCCGCCACCCGATCACATGTGTGCACGAACACCACATTTTAGGATGGAGCAGAGACTAAGGACCGAGGTCGCTTCACAATGCTCAAATATAGCGTCCTGCTGTGGGTGAACCCCAAGCCTTCGTAAAGACAGTATGTTATCAGCGTTGACGCCCAGGAACGGCGTCTGGCCGCGTTCGACGATACCCTGCGCCACCGCCGAGACCACGGCTTTCCCTAGTTCCGACCCGGCAATCAGGGTGGGTACAAACGGTGGCGATCTCCGTGAAGCAGTCAAGGTGCAGTCGCTCGCCTGCTAGCGCGACAAGCGCGTCGCCGTCAAAGATGCCGCGAAAAACCACCAAGTTCTAACGCACGCGGCCCGAGCGGACCTGGGCGCGTGATTTCGACTAGGGCCAGCATCTGGGGAAAATCGGTGCATCACCTCAAGCTCCCCTATGGCTGAGATGGGCTCTGGGGCGATTGCAAGGATTTCGGAGCCATAAGGAATGGCGGAGGCGAGCGCCGCCATTGGGTTTTGGGTCTCTTGGACGATCTCTGGCGACGCATCTGATGGGACAGACACGCGGATAGGTGTTCGCCTCTCCGCAGGGTGATATATCCGCCGTTCCGACCCGCACCGCCCTCATGACAACGGCGGCAAAAAGTCATTTAGACGTACAGTTTATGGCCTCTTCGCGCCATAAAGTTGAAACTTATGTTGACAAGTCTGGAGCCGCTATGCATTGCTGCGGACCGACAATCCTTTTGTCATTTTCAGGGTGCGGGAGTGGGTCAATGAAGATCACCGAAATCAAGACATTTCTCATGCAGGTGGGAGCTCAGCCGGTGGGCAGCACCGCGACCCCGACGAAAGACGCCGCTTTCGGCAATTCGCGCAACTGGCTGTTCATCAAGGTCATGACCGACGAGGGCATCTACGGCGTCGGCGAGGGTTCGGGCTGGCCGCGGGTCATCGAGACCGCGGTCAAGGATCTCGCCCACATCGTCGTCGGCGAGGACCCGGGCAATATCGATCGGCTGTGGCAGAAGATGCTGACGGCCTCCATGGGCCATGGCATGACCGGCACGGTCGGCGGTGGTGCATTGACCGCCATCGAAATGGCGCTCTGGGACATCAAGGGCAAGGCGCTGGGCCAGCCGGTATGGAACCTGTTGGGCGGCAAGTTCCGCGACAGTATCCCGGTTTATGGCCACGCTCGCGACACAGAGAAGGCCGACCGGCTGATCGCGCTCGGCTATCGGGGGATCAAGCTGCCGCTGACCGGTAAGGGCGACATCGACCGCGCCTATGCGATCCGCGAGCACGTCGGCCCCGATGTCGACCTCATGCTCGATGCCCACGGCCCGTCATGGCTGACGACGCAGGACGCCATCGAGTTCGGCCAAGCCCTCGAGGGCGCCAACATGCTGTTCTACGAAGAGCCGGTGGCGCCGGAAAATCTCGACGCGTTGCAGCGGGTGCGCGACAACGTCAACATCCCGATCGCGGCCGGCGAGCGCGTCAGCAACATCTGGGGCATGCTGCCCTATATCGAGCGCAACCTCGTCGACGTCATCCAGCCAGACACCGGCCGGGCCGGGGGCATCACCCAGATGCGCAAGATGGCGGCGATGGCGGAGTCCCATTTCATCACCATGGCGCCGCATTCCGGCTCGCTCGGCCCGGTCGCTGAATTCGCCGCGCTGCACGTCATGGCCAGCATCCCCAACGCGCTCATGCTGGAGAAGCTGGAGTTCGACTGGGAGGGCCGTGATGACGTCATCACCCCCGTCCCGAAAGTCGTGAATGGCGGCATTCCGATCCCGACGGCACCTGGGCTCGGCGTCGATATCGTCGAAGGCGAGATAGTCAAGTATCCCAGCCGGATGAACGTGCGCACCGACGACGGCGTCTACAACGAAGGCACCCATTGGGAGTCCGTCTACTTCCAGCCCCGCCGCGGTCGTGCGTCGAGCCTGCGCAGAACGCGGTCCTGAAGCTTTCCGGCCGCTCCTGCGGGAAGCGTTCAAAGGGATTTGTCCATGTATTGTCCTGAGATTACGCCCCAAGCGCTCTCACAATCGGTCATTGCGGTGCCTCCACTGGCCCGCGATGATGACTACCGCCTGAACCGGGACGGCAACCGGAAGATTCTCGCGCATCTATCACAGGGCGGCGTGCGCACCGTGCTCTATGGCGGTAACGCCAACCTCTACAACATGGCAGTCTCCGAGTTCGGCGAGTTGCTCGACCTGCTCGAAGACGTTGCGCCCTCCGATACCTGGATCATCCCTTCCGTTGGCCCGGATTTCGGCAAGGCGATGGACCAGATCGCGATCCTCCGGGATCGCGACTTTCCGACCGCCATGCTGCTGCCCCTGGTGTTTCCGGCGACCTCGTCAGGTGTCGCGACCGGACTGCGCCGGCTCGCCGAGCGCTACGGCCGACCAATGACCGCCTATATCAAGTCCCAGGACTACATCACGCCGGCAGACCTCGCCGCGCTGGTTGCCGACGGAGTGGTCTGCTCGGTGAAATACGCCAATGTTCGCAAGGATCCGGATGACGATCCGTATCTCGCCGAACTGGTCGCCAATATCGACACCGGCAGGGTCGTCTCCGGCATCGGCGAGCGGCCGGCGATCAGCCACCTCAATGGCTTCGGGCTCAATGGCTTTACCTCTGGATCGGTCTGCATCGCGCCGGCGCTCTCAACCGCGTTGCTGGCGGCACTGAAGGCCGGGCGCCTTGAGGCGGCGGCGGCGCTGCGCGCGAACTTCCTGCCGCTCGAGGACTTGCGCGACAACCATTCGCCGTTGCGGGTGCTGCATGCGGCGGTCGCTACCGCCGAGATTGCCGAAACCGGTCCGCTGCTCCCGTTTCTCAACAATCTCGTCGCGCCGGGCCTGCTGGCCGAGATTGGGGCTGCATCGCGCACCCTGCTCGCTGCCGATGCCGCTCACATGGCCGCCACGGCTTGAGGCGATGCGAGGGACAGCGTCAGGGCTGCCGGGTCGCGTCGGTGAGCCGGCGGCGGGCCTGGTTGAGATGGTAGCGCATATAGACCGAGGCCAGTTCCGCATCGCCCATCTCAATCGCCTCGACGATCTGGCGGTGCTCGAGCAGCACGGCCGATTTTCGCTCCGCCGATCCAAGCCGGGTCAACCCCAAGGCGACCGAGATGAAGCCCGCCACCTCTGCTCCCACGACCTCGAGCTGGCGCACGAAAAACTCGTTGCCGGTCGCGGCGGCGATCGCCCGGTGGAACGAAATATCGAAGCTGAGCCCGCCTCCACCGGCCTCCGCCGCCGCGCCGAAGATGTCGGCGGCTTCCTCGATCCTCGCAAGATCCTCGGCCGTCCGGCGCTCGGCAGCGTATCCGGCGGCCACCGGCTCGATGACGTTTCGGACTTCGAAGGCGCGAAGGTAGCTGGCGAAATCGGCCGGCGCCACGAAGCGCGTCACATTCGGGGACGGCGTATGGATGAGATAGGTGCCCGAACCGCGCCGCGCCTCGACCAGCCCATCGGCCTTGAGCCGCATGAGCGCCTCACGCACGATCGGCCGCGAGGCGCCGAAGGCCTCGCACAAGGCGTTCTCAGTCGGCAGTTGCTGACCACGGACCAGTACGCCTTGCATGATCTGTTCGAGCAGTTGCCCGTAAAGGATGTCAGCCAGCCTCCTATTTGGAGCAGGCTGAATCTGGATATTGGGCATGGCCTTCCTCTTGTAGTCGCTAACGCCAGCCGATTGAGCGTACGCCCTCGCTATCGGCGGCCCATCGCCTGCGGATCTCCCGCAGGCACACCCAAGTGCATAGCATGGCCGATCGCAGTTCGCTAGAAACGGCCACACATGTTGATAGATAAATTGACAACTTTTCCGGACGACGCTAGTTTTCTGTCGGTCATCCTCCCTGCCCTTCCGGGCTCCCCTGCCTAGGGCCGACCGCATCCGGCGCCCACTCCGGCATGACAGCAAAACCGACAACCGGTGAACACGTCCACCCCGGCGTCCCGATGGCCGCCAATTCGAAAGGTCGCTCCATGCATATGCTTATCGTCCAGCCGCAACTCGACAAGGTCGTGACCGATGCGGAGGGCCGAGCCGCCTGGCGCGGTCGCCTCGAAGCCGCAGCGCCTGAAAGCTCGTTCGAATATCTGGACAGCCAGGCCGCTCTAGTCGAGCGGATCGCGACGGCCGATGCGGTGGCAGGCTATGTATCGCCCGAGGCCTTGGCGCGCGCGCCCAATCTCAAGTGGATACACTCCTGGGCGGCCGGCCCTGATCAGCAACTGTTCGAGAGCTTCCTCGCGCGCGACATCCTCCTCTCCTGCTGCAAGGGCAATGGGGCGATACCGCTGGCCGAGCAGGCCATCATGCTGATGCTGATGCTGCAACGCGATGCCGTGGGCTGGCTCGACGATCAGCGGGGCCACCGGTGGAACCATCGCCCGCATGGCGAGCTCAACGGCATGACTTGCGCCATCATCGGCACCGGTCATTCCGGCGCCGATCTGGCCCTCAAGGCCAAGGCGTTTCACATGACTACCATCGGCATGCGCCGCAGTGGCACCGATGCGCCAAATTTAGACCGGATGTACCGGCGCGAGCAGCTGCACGAGTTTCTCGCCGCGGCCGATTTCATCGTCGTTACGGCGCCGCGTACGCCCGAGACGCTTGGCATGCTGGGCGCTGCCGAGTTCGCGGTGATGAAGCCGAGTGCGTTCTACGTCTGTTTCTCGCGCGGCGGGATCGCCGACGACGACGCGCTGCTGGCGGCCCTCACCGAGGGTCGCATCGCTGGGGCAGGGCTGGATGCCCACGGGAAAGAGCCACTGCCGCCGGACAGCCCATTCTGGGACCTGCCCAACACTATCATCACCCCGCATAACGGGGCGACCACGCCGCAAACGCATCAGCGCGGTCTCGACATGCTGATCGAAAACCTGAAGCGCTTCCGGACGGGCGAGGAGCTGTTCAACCTCGTCAAGAAGGGCGCCGGCTACTAAGCCGAAGCCGGAAGGCCGCGGACCGGGCCCCGGCCACGGCCGATCGCCACGCCAGCGCGGGACCCGTCAGGCGGTCTTGACCTCGAGGCTGAACGGCTGGCCGACGCGATTGCCAATGGCGCGCAGGTGCTGCAGCGAAACCGGCGGGACAGGAATGCCGGTGCGGCGGCGGCTGACTTCCGAAGCAGCGGCGCGCTGACCCGGATACCGGCCCTGCGCTCCGGCGACCTTGCGGTAGCGCGACAGCCACACGTCCACATCGGCGGCATAGGCGTCATTGACCAGCGCCGGATTGATGATGAGCAGAAATGCTCCCATTTCGTTAGACGACGTCGAGTCCGGCCCGAGGTTGGTCGAATTGCCAAGCAGGCTCCCTGCCAGCACCTGCACCATCATGGCAATACCGATCCCCTTGTAGCCACCAACCGGCAGCACGGCGCCGGCAAAGCCGGTTTCCGCATCGGTGGTGGGCTTGCCGTCGGGGCCGATCGCCCAGCCCGCCGGCAAATTCCGCTTCTCGCGCACCGCATCGCGCAGGTTGCCGCGCGCCACGACGCTCGAGGACATGTCGAACACCAGCGGCGCACTGTTCTCGAGCGGCGTCCCAAAGGCGAGCGGATTGTTGCCGATGGCGCGGTCCGTCCAGCCCTCCAGCGCCATCAACGGGGTCGTCGACTGGCAGATGAAACCGATCATTCCAGCCTCGGCAGCGAGGAGCACATAGCTGCCCAGTGCCGCAAGATGCCCGCATTGCTTGGCAAGACAGGGCACCACCGCCCTGTCCTTGGCCAACTCCAGCGCCGCCTTTACCGCCGCGACCCCGACCGCCTGGCCGAGGCCATGGTCGCCACGATAGTGCAGAATGCCGTCGCGCATCTCGCCGCCATGGTCGGGCCTCGGGTTGATCCGGCCCTCGAGCAGCGACTCCACGTATAGCGGCAGCCGCGAGATGCCGTGTGTATCGATGCCCCTGAGGCTGGTTCTGACCAAGAGGTCTGCTGCCGTTTCGGCGTCGCTGACCGGCATCCCGGCCGCCGCGAAGACGCGCGCGCTCCAGTCGCGGAGCGCGTCGCTGTCGAAGGCGGCGTCATTTCCGGTATCCACCATGATGGCCTCTAAATTGGCTGGAGTGCGAGAGAGCGGTCCCATTTCGGCCGCGGCGTGGCATTGACCAATTGCTTGGTGTACGGCTTTTCGGGCCGGCTAAAGACGGCATTGGTCTGGCCCTGCTCGACAATATCGCCGGACTTCATCACCAGCACCCGGTTCGCGAAGTGCCGCACCAAATGCAAGTCATGCGAAATAAAGAGGTACGAGAGCCCGAGGCGATCACGCAGGTCGGTGAGCAGTTCGATCATCTGTGCCTGGATCGAGAGGTCGAGCGATGATACCGCCTCATCGCAGATGATGAGCTCCGGCTCGCAGGCCAGCGCTCTTGCGATGGCGATGCGCTGGCGCTGGCCGCCAGAGAACTCGTGCGGATAGCGGCTGGCATGGTCTGGCGAAAGTCCAACAAGGGTCAGCAGTTCGGCCAGGCGTTCGGCGCGGCGCGACTTGGGCAGGATGTCGGTATGCACCGTCCAGGGCTCGGAGATGATGCGTCCCACGCTCATGCCGGGATTGAGCGATGAGTACGGGTCCTGGAACACCATCTGCATGCGGCGGCGCTGCTTGAACTGGGCCTTCTTGCCGATCTTCAGCAGGTCTTCGCCGCGGTAGAAAATCTCTCCGGATGTCACGGAGTCGAGCAGCATCAGCAACCGCGCCACGGTCGACTTGCCGGAGCCGGACTCCCCGACGATCGCCAGCGTCTCGCCACGGGCGACAGTGAAACTCACATCCTTGACCGCATGGATGGTCAGCGCACTGCGCAGCCCACCGGGGATGTAATAATCCTTGGTCAGGTGCTCCACCCGCAGGAGCTGCGGCGCGCCGACGGGAGCCTCCTTGGTCGAGGCCATCGCGTCGGGCCGCGCATCGAGCAGGCGCTTGGTGTAGCTGTGCTGTGGATGCTCGAAGACGGCTCGCGTTTCACCCGTCTCGACGATTCGTCCCTGCTGCATCACCGCGACGCGGTCACCCATATTGGCCGCCACCGACAGGTCATGGGTGATCAGCATCACCGCCATGCCGAAGTCGGCCGTAAGCTCGCGCAAGAGGCTCAGGATTTCGGCCTGCACGGTGACATCGAGCGCCGTCGTCGGCTCGTCGGCGATCATCAGTTCGGGCCGGGTGGCGAGCGCCATGGCGATCATCACGCGCTGGCGCTGACCACCGGAGAACTGGTGCGGGTATTGATGCGCCCGCCGCTGCGGGTCGGGGATGCCGACACGCTCGAGCAGTTGCTCGGCGGTCTTCCATGCGTGGCTGCCGCTGGCGGTGCCGTGAACCGTGAGCACCTCGGCGATCTGGCGGCCGATCGTGTAGAGAGGATGGAGGTGGGCGAGCGGGTCCTGGAAGACGATGGCAATCTTCTTGCCGTTGATCTGCTGGCGCTCCCGATCGGAAAGCTTCAGTAGATCCTGCCCGTGCAACAGCACTTCACCGCTGAGGATCTCGGCGGGCGGGCGGTCGAGCAGGTCCATGATGGTGGACGCGGTGACGCTCTTACCCGAGCCGCTTTCCCCGAGGACCACCAGCGTCTCGCCGCGATCGATGTGCAGATCGATGTCGTGGATGATCTCCAGCATCCCCTTTTCGGTGCGGAAACCGACGCGGAGATTCTTGATCTCGAGAACGGGCTCACCCATGACCACGATCCTTGGAGGCCTGGAGTCGCCAGCGCTGGTGCGGATCGGTAGCGGTGCGCACCCAGTTGGCGAGAAGATTGAGGCAGAGCGTCGTCGCCATGATCATCAGGCCAGGAAAGAAGGTGAGCCACCAGCCAGTCTGCAGGTATTGCCGGCCGGCCGCGACCATGGCGCCCCAGGTGAAGGCCGGTGGCTGGATGCCGAGACCAAGGAAGCTCAATCCGGATTCCGCGAGGATCACAGAGGCGAAATCGACTGCGGCTACCGTGACCATCGTCGGGAGCACCAGGGGTACGATATGCCGGAAGACGATGCTCGGCGTGCTGACGCCCAGCGAGCGCGCGGCGCTGACGAACATCCTTTCGCGTAGTTCCAGCGTCTGGGCGCGGGCCGTGCGGATGAACAGCGGCAGCCGGCCGAGCGCCAGGATCAGGATGACGTTGATGGTGCTGGGTCCGATCACGTAGAGCACGACCAGCGCCAGCAGCAGGCCCGGAAAGCTGATGACGATGTCGGTGAGGCGCATAATCACCGTGCTCTGCCAGCCCCCGACATAGCCGGTGAAGACCCCAATGGTGACGCCTACGGTCATTGACAGCGCGACCGCGGTGCAAGCGATGACCAGGCTCAGCTGCGCCCCGACGACAAGACGCGCCAGCATGCTGCGCCCCAGGCTGTCGGCCCCGAGGATGAACAGCCAGCCCTTGTCGAGGTAGAAGGGGGGCAGGTTGCGCTTGCCGAGGTCGAAATTGACCGCATACTGCGACAGGATGATCGGCCCGATGATGGCGGTCAGCACCAGCAGCGTCAGGAAGATCGCCGCCACCAGCGCGACGGGGTCGCGCCGCAGCATGCTGAACAGGACGGCCGATCGGCTCCGTTTCGGCCCGACAGAGTCTGCGCCGATGCTGGGAGTGGCTGTCATCAGTTGTACCGGATCCTGGGATCGACCAGCGCGTAGAGCACGTCGATCAAAATGTTCAGCACGAAGATGGCGATGGCGACGACCAGCACGGCCGATTGCACCACCGCGAAATCGCGATTGGTGATGGCATCGATCAGCACCTTGCCCACGCCGTGCAGTCCGAACACCGTCTCGGCGATGAGCGAGCCGTTGATCATGCCCACGGCGATGTCGCCGCCTACAGTTATCACCGGCAGCAGCGAGCTGCGCAGCGCCTGCGCGAGGATCGCGCCGCGGCCGAGACCCTTGGCCTTGGCGGTCTTGATGTAGGGCTCCGACAGCACGCTGATCATCGTGCCGCGCACGACCTGGGTCACGAGGCCCAGCGGCCTCAGGCAGACGACGAAGACCGGCATCACCCAGTATTGCGGCCCTCCGGTGCCGGAGGTCGGCAGCCAGTGCAGCGTGACGGCAAATACCAGCACGCCGACCAGCGCCACCCAGAAGTCGGGCGCGCTGGCGCCGATAAGAGAGATCGTGGTGGCGAGGCGATCGAAAATCCCGCCCGGCCGACTGGCGGCGAGAGCACCGATCAGCACGGTGACGGTAAGTGAGACAGTCAAGGCAATGGCGGTGAGGGTGAGCGTCGTCGGAACCGCCTCGAACACGGTGAGCATGGCAGACTGCTGCTGGCGCATCGAGACACCGAAATCGAGCCGCAGCAGGCCCAGCACGTAGTTCCAGAACTGCACGGCCAGCGGATCCGAGTAGCCGTGCGCCAGCGCGTAGGCCTGCTTCATCTCGAGCGTCGCCGTATCAGGCAGGTAAAGTCCGGCGGGGTCGCCCGTCATGCGGGTCAGGAAGAATACGGCGACCAGCAGGCCGAGCA
>NZ_JAQGJL010000135.1 GCF_028290645.1 Devosia sp.
GACGCGGCCGGTGGCGCCGGCGCAGGTGCCCGCGGCGCCTCCGGCGGCAACGCCCGCGGTGCCTCCTCCGGGACCCGGGATCACCACGCCGCCAATCGTCCCCGAAAAACCCGCCGAGCCCCCCGCGCCGCCGCGCGTCTACCAGACGGCATGCCCGGCGGTGTTGCTGGGGCGTGTCGAGGCGACCGCGCTGCCGCCGATCAGCGAAGGCCAGCAATGCGGGTTGCAGTCGCCGTTATCGGTCACCGGCGTCCTCGCCAATGGGCGGATGGTGCCGGTGTCGGGCGGGGTGCAAACCGATTGTGGAGTGGCTTCGGCGCTGCCGGAGTGGATCGCGTCGGTCGATTCCTATGTCCTCGCCAAGGAGAACACCCGGATCGCCGAGGTGGTGGTCGGCACCTCGTACATGTGCCGCAATGTCGACAACGGCAAGACCGGCAACCTCTCCTTCCACGCCTTCGCCGATGCGCTCGACGTGGTCGGCTTCAAGCTCGAGGATGGACGTTTCGTGACGGTCGAGGGCGGCTGGACCGATGCGCTGTCACCGGAGGGCCGGCTGCTGCGCTTCGCGCACGATTCCGCCTGCACCCATTTCACCACGGTGCTCGGGCCGGAGGCGAACGCGCTGCACCATGATCACCTGCACGTGGACCTCGGGTGCCACGGCAAGACCTGTACGTCGCGGATGTGCCAGTAGGTTTGCATCGGGCGTGGGCCACCCCCACCCTTGATCCCTCCCCACAAAGGGGGAGGGAGACGACTGATGGTCAGAGCGCCTCGTCTTCGCGGCGCGGGTGGTGCGTGGGCAGGTCGGCCCAGTCGCGCGGGGTCCAGTTGTTGGTCCAGTCGCGGCGCATGGGCTGGTTGGCCTTGCGGTCGCGCAGTTTGGAAATCAGGTCTCTCATCTTCATTTTCTTTCTCCCGTGTGGGAAGCCCGGCTAAGTGAGCGGCTGCCGATCTAGCGGCCGGGCGCTGAACCCGCGATGAACCCGGCGGCGAGGTTTGTTCCGGCTATGAACTTAAGCAGTCGTCGAACCGGGGGTGGTGCACCGGCAGGTCGGCGAACTCGCGCGGGCTCATCCGGGTCAGCGGATCTTCCGGGGCGTCGGCCACCAGAAGGCCGGCGAGCCAGGTGCGGATGCTGTTGAACATTTTGTACATTTTGGAGCCTCCTTTTCTGAGGGTGTGGCGTTGATATGCGCTCCAGCCGGCGTTGCAACAATCGACAAGAGTTTGAGGGCGGTATAGAAAAACTACATGGCCAACCCGTTCCCCATCCCGCTCAACGCCATCCGCGCCATCGAGATCGTGGCGCGCCGGGGGGCGCTGGCGCCGGCGGCGGAGGAACTGGGGGTAACGCCCGGAGCGGTGAGCCAGCATCTGCGGCGGGCTGAGGAGCGGCTCGGGCTCGAGCTGTTCGAGCGCACTCCGCAGGGGCTGCGGCCGACCGCGGCGCTCAGGCAGATCCTGCCGCAGTTGAGCGGCGGTTTTTCCGCGCTGGCCGATGCGATCGGCACCCTCAAGGCCGGCGACGAGCAGGTGCTGACGCTGACCGTGGGCAGCGTCTTCGCCTCGCGCTGGCTGATCTGGCGGATCGGCAAGTTCAGCCGGCTGCATCCCGGGATCGAGGTGCGGCTGGTGGTGACCGGGACGATGATCGATCTCGCCCATTCCGATATCGATGTCGGCATCCGCTTCGGGCGCGGGCAGTGGCCGGGGGTGAAGTCGGAATTGATCGGCGGGTCGCGCTACAGCCCGGTGGCGTCGCCTCCGGTGGCGAGGCAGCTGAAATCGCCGCAGGATCTGGCGCGGGTGCCGCTGATCCGCGACACCGCCTCGATGCTGCCCTGGGAGCCGTGGTTCGCGGCGGCGGGGACGGCGCCGGTCGAGCTGGCGGGGCCGCGCTACGATGATCCGGCGCTGGCCTTCGACGCGGCGATCTCCGAGCAGGGCGTGCTGATGGCGGTCGACATGATGTCGGCGGATGCGGTGAGCGACGGGCGGCTGGTGCGGCCGTTCGACGTGTCGGTCGAGAGCGAGCTGGGCTACTGGCTGATCGTTGCCGAGGGGCGGCGGGAGCCCAAGAAGGTGTGGCTGTTCCGCGAGTGGCTCAGGGCCGAGGTGCCGGATTCGGCGGAGGGGTATGTGGCGCAGGTGAAGCGGGGGTGAGGGGCGCCTCCGCGCGCACTCTGTCGCCGGTCGCTTCGCTCCGGTCGCGCAACCTCCCCGTTGCGATACCCTCATCCGCCCTTCGGGCACCTTCTCCCTCAAGGGGAGAAGGCGACTGTTGGGAGTCCGGCTACTCCAGTTTCAGGGCCACCAGTTCTCCCGTCTGCATCAGCGGCACGTAGAGCATGTCGCCGTCGACCCAGAGGTCGGCGGTTCCGGCGCCGAGCGTGGTGATCGGCGTGGCCTTGCCGTCGGCGTAGCCGTAGATCGTGCCGGTGGGGTTATCGTCGAAGACGACGGTGTTGCCGAGCTTGGCGACGCCGTCGCTCATGCTGAGGCCGGTGGCGCCGGCCATGGCGGTGATCGCCTTGCTGGCGAGGTCCACGGCGACGAGGCCACCTTTGCCGGTGACCGAGAAGTCCGGCTTGATGCCCGCGCCGAGGCCGCCGATCAGCAGCTTGTCGCCGTCCATGAACACCCCGTTGGGGGCCAGCAGCTTGTCGTCGGTCAGCCACTTCTCGGCCTTTCCGCCCTCGACCCGGTAGATCGATTGCCCGAAGGTGTCGGTGACATAGAGGGTGCTGCCGTCGGTCGCGACGTCGTTGAGCAGTTGTGCGCCCTCGAGCGGGTGCGTCGTGACGATCGAGCCGTCGGTGAGCTTGACCTCCACAAGCCCTGTCGCGTCGGCGATGAACAGGTTGTCGCCGATGATCGCCATGCCCTTGGGGTCGGTGAGACCGGTGACCCACTGTTCGTTGACCAACTTGCCATCGGGCGAGACGGTCGACAGATAGCCGTCAGCATCGCCGAAGGCGCCGATATTGCCGACGATCAGGCGGTTGTTGGCCTTGTCGAAGATCACCGATTCGGGGGTCTTCAAGCCGCCGAGGCGCCAGGCTTCGGTGGCGGTCTGGGCGGCGGCCGTCATCGTCCCGGCCAGCACAAGGCCGAGCGCAACGCTGGTTCTGATAAGCATCGTCTTTCTCCGCTTCTGGACTTGGCCGGGTCCATCGCGAGCGCCCTCGTCGAACAGGCCGGCGCGCGCCCGGCGAGCTTCGCATTTGCCCGCCATCAGAGAAAGGATTAACCGCGTCGGGGTTGCCCGGCTCGCTTGCAGCTATTAGAATAATTCCAGACTATGCGGCTAGAGCGTTATGTTTGCACGTCTTCTTCAGCCAGACCGGCGCGATTTCACCTCGCTCGACGAGCGCGAGATTCTCTCCTTGGCCATCGCCGCCGAGGAAGAGGACGGCGCCATCTATGCCGAAATCGCGGTGCGTCTCGCCAATCTCTACCCGGCGACCGCCAAGGTGTTCGAGGGCATGGCGGCCGAGGAGGACAATCACCGGCGCCGGCTGCTCGACCGCTATGTGGAAAAGTTCGGCCCCCGGCTGGTGCCGATCCGGCGCGAGCATGTGCGCGGTTTCATCGAGCGGAAGCCCATCTGGCTGATGCAGGCGATGAGTCTCGAGGCGGTGCGGCAACTGGCCTACGAGATGGAGTCGGCAGCCTCGCACTTCTATATCGAGGCGGCGGCCCGGACCACCGATGTCGCGACGCGAAAACTGCTCGGCGATCTCGCGGTCGAGGAGCGCCAGCATGCCGATCTCGCCGGCCGGCTGGAGAGCGAGGCGCTGGGACCCGAGGAGCGGGCGGCCGAAACGAGCGAGGAGCACCGGCAGTTCCTCCTCACCTATGTGCAGCCCGGGCTCGCCGGCCTGATGGACGGCTCGGTGTCGACGCTGGCGCCGGTGTTCGCCGCGGCGTTTGCCACCGGCAATACCTGGTCCACCTTCCTCGTCGGCATGGCGGCGGCGGTCGGCGCCGGCATCTCGATGGGGTTCACCGAGGCGGCGGCGGACGACGGCAAGCTCACCGGCCGCGGCTCGCCGCTGACCCGCGGCATCGTCACCGGGGTGATGACGGCGCTCGGCGGGCTGGGGCATGCGCTGCCTTACCTGATCCCGCATTTCTGGACCGCCACCGGCGTGGCCGCCGCGGTGGTGGTGGTCGAGCTCTGGGCCATTGCGTTCATCCAGAACCGCTACATGCACACCCCGTTCTGGCGGGCCGTGCTGCAGGTGGTGCTGGGTGGCTCCCTGGTCTTTGCGGCCGGAATCCTGATCGGCAACGCCTAGGCGCCGGCCAGGATCTCTTGCATCGGCCGCCGAGCCCCGGCCGCCGGCGATGTCACCTGTTCGCGATGACGAAGAAGACGACGAAGACCAGCACGGCGAACAGGAAGATGATGTAGACGACCGGGATATGCTGCAGTTCGCGCTGCGTCTGGAGCGGATGCGGAGTGTCGTCATCTGCCATTGCGGCCTCCCCTCAACGGCGCCGGGGCCATTGCCGAAGCTCCCGGCTCACCGCCATCATAGCACCGGTATGGCGGAGGGGAAGCCGGGCGCGTCAGGCGAGCAGCAATGGCTCGGGCGCGAGCGCCACGTGCAGTTCGTGCCGGCCGGGCGGCAGGCCGGGGGTGTAGCCGAAATCGAGCTTGAAGTCGGTGGCGCTGAGGCCGGTGACGGCGGCGTGGGCATAGAGCTGCTCGAAGCCTCGCGTGATCTCGACCAGCGGGCCATCGTGGATGAACCTCAGGTAGCGCTGCGCCGGGATCACCAGCCGCGTCATCCCAGCGGGCACTTCGGTCTTGGCGGCCGCGAGATAGCCGACCAGTTCGCGGTAATGCCCGCCCTCGCGCGAGATCGAGACTCCGAGGAAGGAGGTGGCCCCGGTATCGGTCTCGAACAGCCGGGTCCAGGCGGCGGGAACGGCGCGCGGCAGCTCGTTCCAGTGCGCCTCGACGAGGACGCCGATGGCGACCAGTTCGGGCAGTTCGATGATTTCGATCATTTGCTTTGATCCTTGGACTGCTTCCGACGTGTCAGCTTTGTTGCCCTGTTGCGCGCCGCGGTTTCCGCCGCGTCATCGCCCAGGTGCGCGTCGCCGCGGGCGCGGGCCAGTTCCATCTGCCGCTCGCGTTCGACCGCGCCGGGCGGAGTTGCTTCGGCGCAGGTGCGGCAGAGTGCGCCGACCGCGTTCGCGGGCATCACGGGCAGGCGGCAGGCGCGGCAGAGGACCGCTTCGCCTTCCTTGAGGCCGTGGGTGACCGAGACGCGCTCGTCGAAGACGAAGCACTCGCCGGTGAACCGGCTTTCGGCTGCGGGGACGGTTTCGAGGTACTTGAGGATGCCGCCCTTCAGGTGGAACACTTCCTTGAAGCCGCGCGACATGAGGTAACTCGAGGCCTTCTCGCAGCGGATGCCGCCGGTGCAGAACATCGCGATCTTCGGATGCCGGGCCGGGTCGAGCGTGGCGGCGTAGGCCTTGAACTCGGCAAAACTCTGCGTTTTGGGGTCGCGGGCGTCGGCGAAGCTGCCGAGCGCGACTTCGTAGTCGTTGCGGGTGTCGATCAGCGTCACGTCGTTGCGGCCGATCAGCCCGTTCCAGTCGGCCGGTTCGACATAGGTGCCGACAGCCTTGCCGGGATCGGCCTCGGGAGCGCGGAGCGTCACGATCTCGGGCTTGAGCCGCACTTTCATCCTGAGGAACGGCATCTCGGCGGCGCCGGAGAATTTTGCTTCGGCGCCGGCGAGGCGGCCGCGCCACAGGGGATCGTGCTCGAACCACGCCATCAGCTCGTCGATCGCCTCGGGGCTGCCGGCCACCGTACCGTTGATGCCTTCGGGCGCGAGGATGAAGGTGCCGCGGATCTTGCGCGCGCAGCAGAACAGCGCCAGCCCGGGCTTGAGCGCGGCGCAATCTTTGAAATCCGCAAATTTGTAAAGCGCCAGGACCTTGAAGCGATTCAGGCCTTGGGGCAGATAGGCGCTGGTTTCTTGAAGCTCGATCATTGCGGGCGGGTGTAGCATCCGCCGACGGCACCGGGCAAATCGGACAGCACTTGGAGGATCACATGACCTATCGGGCCAGCGACGCTCGCTATGGCGACATGCAATATCGGTATACCGGGCGCTCGGGGCTGAAGCTGCCGGTGATCAGCCTGGGGCTGTGGCAGAATTTCGGCGGCACGCGCGACTATCCGTCGGCCTTCGAGATCTTGAGCTACGCCTTCGACAAGGGCGTCACCCATTTCGACCTCGCCAATAATTACGGGCCCCCGCCGGGCGCCGCCGAGGAGCTGTTCGGCGACATGATGGCGCGCGACTTCCGCCCCTATCGCGACGAGATGATCATCTCGTCGAAGGCCGGCTGGACCATGTGGCCCGGACCGTACGGCGATCGCGGCTCGAAGAAATACGTCATCGCCTCGGCCGAGCAGAGCCTCAAACGCATGGGGCTTGAGTACGTCGATATCTTCTATTCCCACCGCTACGACCCCGAGACGCCGCTCGAGGAGACCATGGGCGCGCTGGCGCAGCTGCACAGGCAGGGCAAGGCCCTCTATGTCGGCATCTCGCAATATCCCGAGAAGCAGACCCGCGAGGCGTACAAAATCCTGAAGGACATGGGCGTCACCTGCCTGA
>NZ_JAQGJL010000139.1 GCF_028290645.1 Devosia sp.
CTTTTGAATGGTATCGAGATAGGCCTGGAAGGTCATGGCGAAAGCCGGCTCCTGTTCCGGTCACGAGATCGTAACATTGCGCGCCGAGGTTCAAAGCCTTATTTGCTGATCGCAGCGAGGTGAAGCATGAGCGTTGCGGAGCGCAGAAGGTCGGTTGGAGTCAATGTCGGTGGCGTGATGGTGGGCGGCGGCGCCCCGATCGTCGTGCAGTCGATGACCAACACGGATACCGCCGATATCGAGGCGACGGTCAAGCAGGTGGGCCAACTGTGGCGCGCCGGCTCGGAGATCGTCCGCATCACGGTCGATCGTGACGAGAGCGCCGCCGCCGTGCCCCACATCCGCGACAGGCTCGCCCAGCGTGGCGTGCCTGTGCCGCTGGTCGGCGATTTCCACTATATCGGCCACAAGCTCCTCACCGATCATCCGGCAGCAGCAGAGGCGCTCGACAAGTACCGCATCAATCCGGGCAATGTCGGCTTCAAGGCGAAGCGCGACACCCAGTTCGCCACGCTCATCGAGCTCGCGATCAAATACGGGAAGCCAGTGCGCATCGGGGTCAACTGGGGCTCGCTCGACGAGGAACTGCTGACCCGGCTGATGGACGAGAACTCGAGTTCCGCCACTCCGGTCTCGGCCGCCGCCGTGCAGCGCGAGGCAATCATCCAGTCGGCGCTGCTTTCGGCCGAGCGTGCCGAAGAGCTCGGGCTGGGGCGCGACCGGATCATCCTCTCGACCAAGGTCTCGGACGTCCAGCATCTGATCGCGGTCTACCAAGACCTCGCGGCGCGCTGCGATTACGCGCTGCACCTGGGACTCACCGAAGCAGGCATGGGCTCGAAGGGCATCGTCGCCTCCTCCGCCGCCATCGGCATCCTCCTCCAGCAGGGGATCGGCGATACGGTCCGCGTATCGCTGACACCGGAACCGGGCGGCGATCGCACGCAGGAAGTGCGGGTGGCGCAGGAACTGCTGCAAACCATGGGCTTCCGCCAGTTCCTGCCGGTGGTCGCAGCCTGCCCGGGCTGCGGGCGCACCACGTCGCAGACCTTTCAGGTCCTGGCCAAGGAAATCCAGGATCACCTCAGCTCCTCCATGCCGGAATGGAAGGAACGCTATCCCGGCGTCGAGGCGCTGTCGGTCGCCGTGATGGGCTGCATCGTCAACGGCCCGGGCGAAAGCAAGCAGGCCGACATCGGCATCTCGCTCCCCGGCACCGGCGAAACACCGGCCGCCCCCGTATTCATCGAAGGCCAGAAGGTCGCGACGCTTCGTGGCGCCGATGTCGCCGACCAGTTCAAGGTGATGGTTGCGGACTATATCGAGAAGCGGTTCGGGGCCACCGCCAAGACGCCGGAACCGGCGAAATAGTCACCGTTCCCGCTCGGCGAAATACCGCCCCGTAGCCCGCAGGCCTTCGGCACGACTGTCGAACGACAGCAGTGCCGTCAGGGCATCGTGGATAAGTTCAGCCAGTTGCCGTTGTGCCGCTTCGACGCCGATGCGGGCGACGATGGTCTGCTTGCCCCTGCCGGCGTCCTTGCCGGTGGGCTTCCCGAGGATTTCGGGGGCGGCTGTGACGTCGAGGATGTCGTCGGCGAGTTGGAAGGCGCGGCCAGCGGCCTCGGCGTAGGCGGTGAGGTGGGCCAGCGCCTCGGCATCGGCCCCACCGAGCACGGCGCCGATGCGGACCGCGGCGCGGATCAGGGCACCGGTTTTCATCGCCTGCATATCGGAAATGGCACGTTCGGTGAGGAAGCCGGTTTCGCCTTCGATGTCGCGCATCTGGCCCCCGACCATGCCCCCGGCGCCGGCGCCGGCTGCGAGTTCCGCGACAAGGCGGATACGGACAACCGGGTCCGGGTGCGTGGCCTCGCCGGCGAGCAGGCCAAACGCGTGGGTAAGGAGGGCGTCGCCGGCGAGTATTGCGGTGGCGTCGTCATAGGCCTTGTGGACGGTAGGCTGGCCGCGGCGCAGGTCGTCATCGTCCATGGCGGGCAGATCGTCGTGGATCAGCGAGTAGCAGTGGATCATCTCGACGGCGAGGCCGGCGGTGATGGTCGCGGCGGGCGGCACGCCGAAGACGCCTGCGGCTTGGCGGACGAGCAGGGGCCTGAGGCGCTTGCCGCCGTTGAGGCTGCCATGCCGCATGGCGGCGACGAGGCGCTCGGGCGGCATGCCAGGGGTGGCGAGGCGCGGTGCCGTGAGCAGGGCGTCGAGGGCTTGCTCGATGTCGACGGCGGTGCTGGCGAGTTCGGCGGGGAAAGAGTAGGTCACGGGCTGGTTCCGGCGGAGTCGAGCGGTTCTACGCGAAGCCGCGGAACTTGCCAATTTCGCCCCTTCCCATCTGCCCAATTCTGCTCTATAGCACCCCGCAATTCCCGACAGACCCTGTCTGTTAGACGCCGGAACGCCTTCGGCGAAATGTTATTGAACCAGGAGTAACAACCATGGCAGTGCCAAAGCGCAAGACCTCGCCGATGAAGCGCGGGTTCCGCCGCTCCGCCGATGCCCTCGCTGCCCCCGCCTATGTCGAGGACAAGGATTCGGGCGAATTGCGCCGTCCGCACCACGTGGATTTGAAGACCGGCATGTATCGCGGCCGGCAGATTCTCCAGCCCAAGACGTCGTAAGCCTTCGGGCCGGCGCTCCCTTGCGCGACACACATTAAGATTTTGCGGCCGGCTCCCACACAGGGGGCCGGCCGTTTCCATTTGGTTCAGAGGTTTTCCGGCATGGGCACGCGCGTCGAATCGGATTCCATGGGCACCATCAATGTGCCGGCGGAGAAATACTACGGGGCGCAGACCGCCCGTTCGCTCGCCAATTTCGACATCGGCGGCGAGAAGATGCCAGCCGAGATCATCCGGGCCTTCGGCATCCTGAAGAAGGCCGCGGCGCTCGCCAACCACAAGCTCGGCCTGATGGACGCAGCGACACGCGACCTGATCGTCGCCGCCTCGGACGAGGTGATCTCCGGCAAGCTCAAGGATCATTTCCCACTCGTGGTGTGGCAGACCGGCTCGGGCACGCAGTCCAACATGAACGTCAACGAGGTGATCTCGAACCGCGCCATCGAGATGGCCGGCGGGACGATGGGCTCGAAAAAGCCGGTCCACCCCAACGATCACGTCAACATGAGTCAGTCCTCGAATGACACCTATCCGACCGCGATGCACATTGCCGCAGTCGAGGCGATCGAGGGGTATCTGGTCGATCGCGTGATGCTTCTTAGGAACACGCTCGACGGCAAGGCCACCGAATTCATGCATGTGGTCAAGATCGGCCGCACTCACCTGCAGGATGCGACGCCGATTACGCTCGGCCAGGAGATTTCCGGCTGGGTGGCGCAGCTCGACCTGGCGCTGAAGGCCATCCGTGCGACGCTGCCACAGCTCTACGAACTGGCGCTCGGCGGCACCGCCGTCGGCACCGGGCTCAACGCCCACCCGAAATACGGCGAGACCGTCGCGGCCGAGATCGCGGCGCTGACCGGCTATCCGTTCGTCACGGCACCCAACAAGTTCGCGCTGATGGCGGGGCACGATGCATTCGTCGGCTCCTCGGGGGCGCTGAAGCAGCTGGCGGCAGCGCTGATGAAGATCGCCAACGACGTGCGCTGGCTCGCCTCGGGCCCGCGTTCGGGGCTGGGCGAGATCACCATTCCCGAGAACGAGCCGGGCTCGTCGATCATGCCGGGCAAGGTCAACCCGACGCAAGCCGAAGCCACGACCATGGTGGCGGTGCAGGTGATGGGCAACGACACGGCGATCGGCATTGCGGCGAGCCAGGGCAATTTCGAGCTCAACGTGTTCAAGCCGGTGATCGCCTACAACTTCCTGCAATCGGTACGGCTCCTCGCCGACGCGGCAAAGAGCTTCAACGATCATTGCGCGGTCGGCATCGAGCCCGACCGGGCGCGCATCAAGCAATTGGTCGACCAATCGCTGATGCTGGTCACCGCGCTCAACAGGAAGATCGGCTACGACAATGCCGCCAGGATTGCCAAGAACGCCCACAAGAAGGGCACAACGCTGCGCGAGAGTGCCATCGAGCTCGGTCTTTTGACCGGCGAGGAGTTCGACGCCGAGGTGAAGCCCGAGCAGATGGTCGGGCCGCTGAGGGTCTAAGACATGGTCGGGCTCCGCGATTGGGCCCGCGCCCTCAAGCGCGACGTGATCGCCCTGTGGCTGGCCCGTCGCGATCCGCGCGTTCCGTGGTACGCCAAGGCGCTGGCCGCGCTCGTGGCTGGCTATGGGCTCTCGCCCATCGACCTGATCCCGGATTTCATCCCGGTTCTCGGGTATCTCGATGACGTAGTCCTGCTGCCGCTGGGCATCTGGCTGGTCCTGCGGCTGATCCCTCCAGAGGTGATGGCCGAGCACCGCGCGGCGGCCGAGGCGATCGTGGACAAGCCGGTCAGCCGGAAGGCGGCGACCGTCATCGTCCTGGTGTGGGCAGGGGCCGCTGTCGTTGTCGCATGGGTGGCATGGGGGACATGGCATCGCTGAGCGGGGTGCACAGGATCGCGTCTCAAAACTCCGCGTGACCCCTAGTACCGGCCGCCCGGCTTTGGCATTGTCGCGCACCAACCTTCGAGGATCGCGCCATGTCCGACAGCACCGTGTTCATTCCGCCGGGCCGCCGCGCCAGCCGGGGCGCGTTCATTCCGCCGCTGCTGATCATCCCGCTGATCGCGTACAACTTCTTCGCCTTCCTGTTCATGGGCGGCAATCCGGCGGCCTGGAGCCAGCAGCTGCTCACCATTCCGATGGTGTCGGGGGTACAATGGTCGCTCACCGCCGGCGACCTGATGCTGGTCATCGGGCTGATCTGCCTGTTCTTCGAGGTGCTGAAGTCTACCAATACCGGGCGCAGCTCGGTGGTCGAGCACATGCTGTCGGTGGTGGTGTTCGTGATCTTCCTCGTCGAGTTCCTGCTCGTCGGGGCGGCCGCCAGCTCGGTGTTCTTCATCCTGATGATGATGTCGATCGTCGACGTGGTGGCGGGCTTCACAGTGTCGATCACCGGCGCCGGGCGCGACGTGTCGATGAACTGAGGCTTCGTGCCTCAGGTGACGATGGTCGTCCGGTAGCCAGCGGGCACGCGCCGGACGGCGATCTTGCCGCCATTGGCATAGGCGTCCACCGCCTCGCCGACCGCAACGCGGCGGCGCTCCCGCTGCGGCGGCAAATGCTGGCGCTCGGCGATCAGCTGGCTGAGGAAGTCGACGCTGGCCGGCGTATTGGCGGGCTTCAGCCGCTCGCGCGGTGCGTCGAGCACCACCGGCAGCCTGAAGACCCTCTTGTCCGTCCCGTTCTCGTCCATAGCCTCGGCCTGGTTGTGCCGATCCGCAGCGCCTGTGTCATTGCGGGACAGCTGCGACCGGGCCCATGCGAGGAAAGTCGCAACGGCCGGCCGAGGTTGCAATATTTCGTTAGGATTTTCCCGCCCTTCATCAAGAAAGGGTTAACCGCATGACGTGTCGGCGGGTACCGGCTCTTGCGACCTCGACGAAGCCAAAGTCCTCAAACAGCGGCACGAAACCCATGTGGCGGTAGCTCGGGGAGCCGGGCGCCACCGGGTAGGCTTCGAGGATATCGGCCTTGTGCTTTCTGGCGTGGGCGATGGCTGCAGCGACGAGTTCGCGGCCGAGACCCTCGCCACGTTGCTTGCGCGGCACGAACATGCAGGTCAGCGACCAGATGCTCTCGCCCTCCGCCGCATCCGGCCCACCCAGCCCGCGGAAGGTGTCGCGCGGCGCGACGGACACCCAGGCCTCCGGTTCGCCGTCCTCGTAGCCGAGAAGGCCGACGGGCACGCCATCCGCGATGCGGCCGAGCATTTGCTGCTTCCGTGCCGGGCCCTTGCTGTCCTTGAGCTCCTCGGTGGTGGCGCGCCAGACCATGCACCAGCAGTAGCTGGGGCTGCCGCGCGCACCGAACAGTGCCTCGAAATCCTTCACGCTCGCCTTGGTGACCGGCTGGAAGGCGAGGCGTCCGGGCATGCTACTTGAACTCGTCCTTGGCCTTGCGCAGGGCGCCGAAAACCTTGGCGGGCGGGGTGTCAGCGGCAAGTCCCATAGCCTTGGCGAGGGCCGGCTGATCGGCCCGGAGGAACGGGTTGGTGGCCTTCTCCATGCCGAGCGTCACCGGGATGGTGAACTTCCCCGCTTCGGTCATGCGCTTGACCTCGGCGGCCCGAATGCTGAGCGCTGGGTTTTTGGGATCTACGCTCAGCGCGAACAGCGCGTTGGCCGCGGTGTATTCATGGCCGGGATAGACCAGCGTGTCGTCGGGGAGGGCCCTCAGCTCCTCGAGCCCGTCCCACATCGGCCCGGCCTTGCCCTCGAACATGCGGCCGACGCCGAGCGAGAACAGGGCATCGGCGGAGAACAGGTGCCGACCGGCCGGATCGTAGTAGACGATATGCCCCAGCGTATGGCCCGGCGTCTCGATGACCAGGAAATCGGTTTCGCCGAGCGACACCGTATCGCTGGCCGAAACCAGCACCTCTAGGCCGAGGATCTTCGATTGCTCGGCCTTGGGCCCGACGACCCGCACCCCATATTCACGCTTGAGTACCGGGATACCTTCGACATGGTCGGTATGATGATGGGTGATGAACAGGTCCGTGAGCTTCCAGCCGCGTCGGTGCAGCGCCTCCTTGATCGCCTTGGCGTCCGGCGCGTCGATGGCTGCGGTGCGGCCGCTGGCGACGTCGTGGACGAGGTAGCCAAAATTGTCGGCGCGACAGAGGAAGGTTTCGATCAACAGGGGCACGTCGGGTCTCCGGATGGTGCCGCCAAGGTGACAAGCGGCAACGAAGCATGACAGAAACTAGATAAGGTTTTCGGACAACGCCATGACCTCACACGTCGAGCGGCTGATCGGCTTCTACAAGTCGCCCTTGGGCAAAATCTCACGCGCCCTGCTGCGCGAGGAGATCGTGCGCTTTGCCGGCAATGTGCGTGGCCAGCGCGTGCTCGGGCTGGGCTTCGCGACCCCCTACATGCGCTTCGCGCTCGATAAGGCCGAACGTGTGATTGCCGCGATGCCGGCGCGACAGGGCGCTTCGGCATGGCCGCGCGAGGGTCCGTCGCACACGGTGATGTGCGATCCGCTGGAGCTGCCGCTGACCGATGCGGCGGTTGACCTGATCATCGCGGTTCACGCCTTCGAGCATGTGAGCGACACCGAGGAGCTGATGCGGGAACTGTGGCGGGTGTCGGCGCCGAACGCGCGGCTGATCGTCGTCGTCCCCAAGCGCCGCGGCACCTGGTCGTCGATCGACACCACGCCCTTCGGCGACGGCCATCCATTTTCGCGTGGGCAGCTAGAGCGGCTGCTGCGCGACCACAGCTTCGTGCCCGAGCAATGGCGCGATGCACTCTACCTGCCGCCGTCGCAGCACGCGCTGGTGCTGAAATCGACGCGCTTCTTCGAACGCGCCGGGCGGCTGTTCGGTCCGACCTTCGCAGGCGTCCATTGCGTTCTGGCGCGGAAGGAACTGTTCCCGGCGGTGCCGAGGCGGAAGAAGGCCGAGCGGCTAATCCGCGTGCCGGCCATGGCGCCGCAGGCGGCAATGGAGATGCCGGGGGAGCGATAGCATCGAGCGTGTGGCTACCCTCGCTCCCTCCCCCTTGTGGGGAGGGAGACGACGGTGGCGGGGTCGCTCCAGCCGCCATGCTAGACTACATCGCGCTCTCGGCGCTGACCGCCGGCCGCAGGTGCAGCGACACTTCACCCGACCAGGGCTCGGTGACGCCGCGACCACCGCCGAGGTCCTCGAGCAGCGATCGCTGGCGGTCGAGACTGGCGATCATCTCGGGGCGGGCCCGTACCAGATCGGACATCTCGGCCCATTCGCCGACTACGATGAAGTCGCGCTCCCCAGTCTTGACGACCCAGAAGTTGCGCAGGCCGGTCATCTTCAAGCTCTCAAACTCCCGGTTGATGGCGAGGAAGTCTTCCTCGCGGCCCGGTTTCACCCGCATATGCACGATGTTCATTGCCGTCATCGGATCCTCCTCCGTCTCGACATGCCGTCGCCCGCTCATCCTAGCAGAGCGCGCGCCACGCGGCCGGGATTCCTTTGCAACGCCATGCGCCTTCCCCTAAGGTCCGGCCGATTTTCGACCCGGCCCCCAAGTGAAATGACCGATACCCCAGACCGCCCTGTCCCCCAGCCCGGCATTTCGAGGATTGCGCCCTATGTGCCGGGCCGTTCCGACACGCCGGCCGGGGTGAAGCTGGTGAAGCTGTCGGCGAACGAATCCCCGCTGGGCGCCAGCCCTAGGGCGATCGAGGCGTTCCGCTCGGTCGCCGGCAGGCTGGAGGTCTATCCGGAGGGCTCGTCGCGCCAGCTGCGTGAGGCGCTGGGTGAGGTGCACGGGCTCGATCCCAACCGGCTGGTCTGCGGCTTCGGCTCGGACGATCTGCTGCATTTGCTCGCCCAGGTCTATCTCGGCGAGGGCGACAAGGCGGTGATGAGCCAGTATGGCTTCAACGTCTACCCGATCATCACGCGCGGCGCCTCGGCCGAGATCATCATGGTGCCGGAGCAGGACTTCCGTGCCGATGTCGACGCGCTGCTCGCCGCGGTGACCGCGCGCACCCGGGTGCTGTTCCTCGCCAACCCCAACAACCCGACCGGCACATATCTCAGCGCCGGCGAAGTCGAACGGCTGCATGCGGGCCTAAGGCCCGACATCCTGTTCGTCCTCGATAACGCCTATGCCGAGTACGTGACGGCCGAGGACTATTCGGTCGGGACCGAGCTGGTGGACAGCGCCGAGAATGTCGTCATGGTGCGCACCTTCTCCAAGATGGGCATCGCCGCCGAGCGGGTCGGCTGGATGTACGGCCCCACGCACATCGTCGACGCAGTCAACCGTATCCGTGGGCCGTTCAATGTCTCGCTCTCGGGGCAGGCGGCCGCTGCAGCCGCGGCGCGCGATGTCGAGTTCACTGCGAAGCTCAGGGCGCATAATGCGAAGTGGCGGAACTGGCTGACGCAAAGCCTCAGTTCCAACGCCATCCACGTTCCGCCGAGCCAGGGCAATTTCATCCTCGCGCTGTTCGAGAATGTCGAAACCTCAAAGGCTGCATTCACCGCGCTGCGTGACAAGGGCCTGATCGTGCGCGAGATGCACGGCTACGGCATTCCGCAAGGCCTGCGCATCTCCATCGGGCTCGAGGAGCACATGCGCGCGGTGGTCGAGATACTGAAGGCATTCGGGGCGCCGGGAGCGAGGGACTGATGTTCGAAAAACTGACGCTGATCGGCATCGGCCTCATCGGCTCGTCCATTGCGCGGGCGGTGCAGCAGAAGGGGCTGGCGAAGACCATCGCCATCACCACGCGCAAGGCCGCGACGCTCGACGAAGCGCGTTCGCTGGGGCTGGGCGACATCTATACCCTCGATGCGGCCGAGGCGGTGGAGGGCGCGGACCTCGTCATCCTCTGTACCCCGGTCGGCGTCTATGCCGACGTCATGGCGCAGATCAGCGGGCATCTGGCGCCGCGGGCGATCCTCTCGGACGTCGGCTCGGTGAAGGGCGCAGTGATGAAGGCGCTGGAGCCGATGGTGCCGCAAGGCGTCCACTTCATCCCCGGGCACCCGATCGCCGGCACCGAGCACTCGGGGCCGTCCGCCGGTTTTCCCGACCTGTTCGTCGGACGCTGGTGCGTGCTGACGCCGAAGCCGGACGTCGACACTGTGGCCGTCGATCGGCTGATCTCGTTCTGGGGCGCGCTCGGCTCCAATGTTGAGGTGATGGATGCCGGCCACCACGACCTGGTGCTGGCGATCACCAGCCACGTGCCGCACCTCATCGCCTACAATATTGTCGGCACGGTCGCCGATCTGGAAGCGGATACGCAGTCAGAGGTGATCAAGTTCTCGGCCTCGGGATTTCGCGATTTCACCCGTATCGCCGCCAGCGACCCCGTGATGTGGCGCGACGTGTTCCTCACCAACCGCGACGCAGTGCTCGAAATGCTCGGGCGGTTCCTTGAGGATCTGGCGCGGCTGCAGCGCATGGTGCGGGTCGGCGACGGCGAGGGGATGCAGGAACTGTTCACCCGCACCCGCGCCATCCGCCGCTCGATCATCACCGCTGGCCAGGAAACCGCAGCCCCCGACTTCGGCCGCCCCCACGGCACGCCCGAGACTGTGGCGTTGGTACAGCCACAGGATGTGCCGGATGACGCCGTGCGCGAGCACGGCGGCGGGGAGGACGCCTGAGACAAGCACGGGCCCATCCCTATCGTCACCTCTCCCCCGAGGGAGAGGTGTCAGAACAACGGCAGCAACTGCGCGAACGGCACTGCCAGCAGCTTCACCTGCCCGTCGGTAATGGTCAGCGTATTGCTGAAACTGCCATCTTCCTCCGGCCGCCCGCGCAGCAGGGCCAGTTGCACCGTCGGCAGGAAGTGGGCCAGGCGCTCGAGCACGCCCTTGGTGGTGTAGTTGATCTGGCCCTCGGGATAGCCGCCGCCATTGAGCTTCAACTCGCCGGTGATCTCGAAGCGCTCGTCGGGCACTGCCTGGCTGCCGGCCAGCCTGGTGAGCGTCAGCGTGCCGCCGGCCGCCTGCCAGCGCCGCAGCGCGTCGGGGTCGCCGAAGGCGCGGAGGTCGTCGGGCACGCCAGTGAGTTGGGTTTCGGCGGTGAGGTCGGCCCCCGCCACCTGGAGACCCGGCAGGTCGAGTGCGGTAGCGGCGAGGTAGCCCATAAGCCCCGAGGTCCCGGCGGCCTGGTCGTGCTGCTGCGGGTCGTCGATCAGGTGGGCTTCGAGATGCTTGGCGCGCGCCTCGACGATCTCGCTCGCGACCGTGTCGGTCAGCGTCAGGTCGTCGGCAACCACCGAGAAGCGGCCGATGCGCCAGCCTTCGCCTCCGAACCCCTTCATCAGGTCACCGGCGGTGAGCCGCAGGCTGCCCTCCATGCCGCCGAAATCGAGCCGCCGCTTGCTGCCCGAGAAGGCGTCGGCATAGGCCAAGGGGGCTTTGGCCGAAAAGATCACGTGGCTGGGATTGTAGACCAGCACCGAGGCCTTGAGGCCGGCGAAGGTGGCGGTGACGTCGCGGTCGACCAGAGTCGCATCGAGGCACTCCGCATCAAAGCGGAACGGGAAGCCGGAGACGTCGAAGGTACCGCAGGTGAGTTTGGGCGCGCTCTCGCCGTCGGCCTCGGCAAGAAGCCTGACCTGACGGCTCGCCTCGCCGACGGCCCAGAACCAGCCGGCGGTCCACAGCGCCACCACGACGACGACCGCGATGGCAAGCCAGAGGAATTTCCGCAATGTCAGGTCTCCCTTCCGGCGCACCGATTGCGCGGCGCGGACCGTATCGGTAGGAACGTGACCGCGGCAAGGCGGACAGGGCTCTCGTGCAGCAGATTTCGACCCATTGGGTATTCGGCTACGGCTCCCTGATCTGGCGGCCGGGATTTGCCTTCATTCAGCAGATGCCAGCGCTGCTACGCGGCGTGCATCGCCGGCTCTGCGTCTACTCCTACCGGCACCGCGGCACGGAAACGCAGCCGGGGCTGGTGTTCGGCCTGATGCCCGGCGGCTCATGCCGCGGCATGGCGTTTGAAGTCGCAGATGCGGACTGGGCCGAGGTGCACGCCTATCTCAGCGAGCGCGAGATGGACCGCGGCGTCTATCGTGAGGCGGTGCGGCCGATCGAACTCGCCGATGGCACGGGGGTGCCGTCGCTGGCGTTTCTCGCCGATACGCGGCACGTGCAGTATGCGGGAAAGCTCGCCATCGCCGAGCAGGTGCGGATCGTCCGGGCCGGGGTCGGCGAGTCGGGCGCGAACCCGGAATATGTGCTCGAGACCGCGCAGCGGCTGCACGAACTGGGGATCACCGACCGCTATCTCGACGAGGTGGTCGCCGCACTGGGCAGGGTGGATGTGCCAGTAATGGTGAAGAGCGCCTAGGGCGACTGTCCCGCGGCTCATCTCCCTGACCGAGTGACCGCTGGCGCCTGCAACATCGGTGAGGGGCTTGCCGGGAGTTCGTCCTATCCCGTCGACGAGCTATGCCGCGCTCAGGCCCAATACCGGCTCCGCGCCCTCGAGGTCCCACACCACAGTCAGCCGTTCGATCGCATCGGCGCTGGTTTCGACATGGAACACCCGGTCGGCGCAGTCCATGGCGAGGCGGAAGCGGGCGCGGCTGACATGGTCTTCGACGAGATCGGCAGCTCCGCCGGCCCACAATACATGGTGGCCCAGCGCGATCAGGTAGAGCTCATCGCCGCGGAAGCTGAAATCCTCGAACCTCAGCGGCTCGAGTGCATAGTAGCGCCCGGAACGGCCGCGCCAGTTCACCGGCCGCGGAGCCGCCTGCAGTAGCGTACGATCCAGTGTCGGCACCATGTCCCCGGCTCCTTCGATACCCCAGGCGAAAGAGAACGAAAGTAGAACGAATTTGAGTCAAATGTCAAGCGTCGCCCTGCATTACAACTACATGTATGGGCTGCATCGTATGAGCCGTCAAGATGTAGTGGTTTCGACGGGGCCCGGCGCTACGCCTTGTTTCAATGCTTCCAGTTTTTCGCGCAGCTCCGGCCTGATCGGGCGGCTCAGGCCCTCGTCATAGGCGGTGAGGATCAGTCGGTTGGTTTCGCCCTCGATGGCGGCGATCAGCCGGTTGCGGAATTCCTCGGGCGGTAGTCCCGGCGGGATGGCGGGGAGGAACCGGGCGCGCGCCGTTCCGGGCCACAGCAACAGGCTGTTGCGGCCCCAGAACAGGCCCGAATTGAGCGCCACCGGCACCACCGGGACGTTCAGCCCCTCATAGAGCCGCACCACGCCGTAGCGATAGTCGTAGGGCTCGAGCGGCGCCTTCCGGGTCCCCTCGGGGAAGATGATGATGCGCGCGCCGTTGGCCAGCGATTTTCGGGCGTCGTCCAGCATCAGCGGGATGGCCTCCCCGCCCTTCGAGCGATCGACCCGGATGGTATCGAAGGCCATCGCCGCCTGCCCGAAGAAGGGGATGTCCATCAGCTCCTTCTTGGCGATGAAGGCCGGGCGGTGGGCACCGGGCAGCAGCGCGAAGATGTCCCAGTCGCTCATGTGCTTGGAAGCGATGATGCAGGGACCGGCGGGAATGTTCTCCATGCCTTCGACGTCGGTCTTGATGCCGGCGAGCAGGCGCAGCGCGAGGATATGGGAATGGATCCAGTAGAGCGCGAGGGTCCAGCCGAATCGCGTCCGGCCCCGGAGCACGGCGCTCACCCCTATCAGGATGGCGAGCACCACCGTCTGCAGGTAGAAAACCGCATAGAACAGCAGGGAGCGGAACGCCTGGCCGAGCAAAACTGGTTCTCCTCATGTACCCGGCAGGGTGCCTGCGACTCGGCGAGGGGACAAGGATAAATCGGAGCGTGGGGGTGGCCCACGCTCCAGCTTACGACGTCTTCTGCAAAAACCGCCGCACCGTCAGCCGCGACGTGATCGCCGTCAGCGCCGCGATCACCGGCACCACCGCCAGTATCCCGAACATGCCGTCGATGCCGAGCGCGAAGCGGCCGAACAGGATGCCCAGCTGCTGCCCCGCCTCCTGCGGCACCATCGAGGCGGCGGCGACGCCGACGAGGAGGAAGAAGACGAGCGCCCCGAGGCCGCCGATGATGCCGCCACGGAAGCCGATGGTGAGGAATCGGCCCTGGAACTCGCCCGCGATGAAGCTGTTCGAGGCGCCGATGAAGTGCAGCACGTCGACGATTTCGCGGTTCGACGCCATGGTGCCGCGGGTGGCGAAAATGATCGCCAGCACCGTGGCGACGACGATCAGCGCCAGCACCAGCAGCCCCGAGGCGACGATGGTGCCGGCCATGACATTGAGCTGCTGGCGCCAGGCGGAATGGGTGTCGAGGCTGGCGCCCTTCACCGCCTGGAGGTCGCGTTCGAGCGTGCCTATATCGGCCTCGGCCGGGTCTGCGAGCTGCACCACCACCAGGCGGGGAATGTCGATGGCAGTGAGATCGAGCCCGGCCCCGAGCCAGGGCTCGAGCAGTTTCTGGCTCTCCTCCAGCGTCAGCGCCCGCGCCGACGCGACCCCCGGCGTCGCCTCGGCCAGGGCGACGGCGGTGCGCAAGTTCGAGTCCATCACCTCGCCCTCGACCGGGCGAATCTGGATGGTCATCTCGCGGCCGACATCGGAGGACCAGGCGATGGCGGATTTCTGCACCAGCACCACCCCGCCCAGCGTCACGCCGGAAAGGAACGTCATGATGGCGATGAGCAGCACCAGGGTGCGGCCGGAGACCGAGCGCTCCGGAACGATCGCCGCGGCGCGCTCGCGGTTCTCGATGCCGGCGAAGCGGGGAAGCCTGAACTCAATCGCCAAAGACGATCTCCCCATCGGTCAGCACCATGCGGGGGAAGGGGAAGTTGTCGAGCAGCGGCAACTCGTGGGTGGCGAGGATGATGGTCGTCCCCATCTTGTTGAGTTCGGCAAAGAGCCGGACGAGGCGCAGCGACAGTTCGGGGTCCACATTGCCGGTGGGCTCATCGGCGAGGAGGATGTCGGGCCGGCCGATCACCGCACGGGCAATGGCGGCGCGCTGCTTCTCGCCGCCCGAGAGCACCGCCGGCAGCGCATCGAGCCGCTCCCCGAGCCCCACCCATTCGAGCAGTTCGGTGACATTGGCGCGGTAGCTCGATTCTGGTTCGCCGAGGACGCGCAGCGGCAGGGCGACGTTCTCGAAAGTGGTGAGATGATCGAGCAGGCGGAATTCCTGGAACACGATGCCGATATGGCGGCGCATCTGCAGCAGCGCATCCTGGTCCAGCGACGAGGTGTCCTTGCCGAACAGCGTGACGCGGCCGCGCGTCGGCCGGAGCGACAGCAGCAGCAGCTTCAGCAGCGAGGTCTTGCCGGAGCCCGAGGGTCCGGTGAGGAAGTGAAAGGTGCCGGGTTCGATGCGGAAGTTGAGATCCTTGAGGATCTCGGGGCCCTGCCCGTAGCGCAGGCCGACATTGGAGAATTCGATCACCGGGCTATCCGCTCCGAATCAGTATTGACGCATCATAACAGCGGCGCCCCGCACCAGCCGGGTTCTCCCCCACAATTCAGCCCAAATCTTGGTCGGACCCCGCAGATTCGGGCGGCAGTTTGCCGCGCTTCACCGGTTTGAGGTTCGGGGAAACTTAACCGGGCGCCGCTAGCATTCCGGCCATGCGTTCGCCCCAGCCCCTGACAGTCGTCATCGCCTGCCCGCATTGCGGGACACGGTACCAGGTGCCGCCTGAAACGCTCGGGCCTACGGGGCGCAGGGTAAGCTGCGCGCATTGCGGCAAGGCGTGGCTCGCCGAATCACGCCCGGTCGCCCCTGCACCCGAAGAGGACCGGCTGTTCTCGCCCGACGAGGAGCAGGCGCTCGATCGCGAATTCACGGCCATCGAGCAGCGCACCGCGATCGTTGAAGTTCCACGCGGCATGATGCCCGACGGCGGGCCGCCGCCCGAAATGGTCCGCACCATCGCCGAGATCAAGGCCGCAATCGCGCCGCGAACCACGGTCGAGCCGCCGGCTGAACCGCTGCCGACCCGGGAGCAAAAGCTTGCCAACGGCAAGCTCGAGAAGCGCCAGCGCGCCGTAGCACAGAAGCTGCCTGCAGCGCGGCTGTTCCGAGCCATTCGTATCGCCGCGGTGCTGCTCCTCTGTGCGCTGATCGCCGGCGGCCTGATCTTCCGCACCGAGATCGTCAAGGCGGCGCCCGACATGGCCGGTGTCTATTCGGCGCTCGGGCTTGGAGTGAACGTCGTGGGGCTCGAGTTCTCCGATGTATCGACCCTGATGAGCCGGCGCGGCGACAGCGAGGTGATCAGCGTCACCGCCACCATCCGCGGTGTCGAGCCGCGCCGCGTCGTGGTGCCGCCGGTGGTGGTGAGCCTTCTCGATGTCAACGGCGCCTCGATCTACCAGTGGAGCGTGATGCCGTCCGCCAGCGATGTGGAGCCGGGCGAGGCCATCGCATTTTCCGCCGAACTGGCCGCGCCACCCAAGGGGGCGACACAGCTGCGGCTGGGCTTCGCCGATGGCCGCCCCCGTGGCGAGGCGACGGCTGCCGTGAGCACCCAATCCAATACTCAAGAAATCGGACACTGAACGGGACACCGATGGCCAGAATCCTGATTGCCGAAGACGATGACGGCGTCCGCGCCTTCGTCACGCGCGCCCTTGCCCATGCCGGGCACGAGGTTGTGGAAGCCGAAGACGGCGGCCTCGCCTCCGAAGTGATGCTCGAGGAAGCCGGCCGCTTCGACCTCTTGCTCTCGGACATCAAGATGCCGGTCATGGACGGCATCGCACTGGCGCTCAACGTCGCCTCGTCATGGCCGGAAGTCACCATCGTGTTGATGACCGGCTTCGCCGATCAGCGCGAACGCGCGCACGGCCTCGACCAGCTCATCTACGACGTGATCCCAAAACCCTTCACGCTGCAGCAGGTGCTGGAGAAGGTCGATGACGCACTGGCCGGTAGGCCGCCGGAAATCGTATCGCTGGCGCGACAGGCGATGATGGGGTGAGGGCGCCCTAGGGTACCACCTCCAGTACGCGCACGTCGAAGCGCTCCGCCTTCTCTTCCATGAAGCGGAGAAACCGCAGCCCCTCTCGCTCGACCTCCGCGACGTCGGTCTTCCTGAGCTGGTGATAGGGCGACACGGTCAGCACCGCGGCGCCCTTCCTGCTCTCGATCGCCCAGCCGGCCGAGATGATGCCGTCGACCAGCACCGCCGGTTTCACGTCGCGGACGAAATCGCCCCGCTTCTCGTCGTCCTCGGCCAGCATGCGGCGCCGGTTGTCGTAGCCGAGGAAGGCGTTGTCGTAGAGCGGCATGAAGCGCACGGGGGCTGGGGTATCGGGGTCGGGGCGTGGCGCGTCCGGGAAATCGAACAGCTCACGGCCATCGAGAGCGGTGAAGGTCACGAGTTCGCCGCGGATCGATTCGAACACCTCGCCGAGCTTCGTGAGCCCGCACCAGCTCTGCATGTCGTTGACACTGGCCGGCCCATAGGCGGCGAGGTAGCGGCGGACCAGCGTCGTGAGATCGAGGTTGCTCGTCGTCACCGGCAGGTACCTCGGCGCGCGGGCCAGCAGCGGCGAGTGGCCGGAGCCCCAGATGCGGGTCGGCGGCACCTGCACAATGATCTCGCGGATCTGCAGCAACACCGTCATCGCCAGCGGCTCGGCGGTCGGGAACCGGTCTCTCAGTGCCTTGCCGACATCGCCGGCGGTCATCGGTTCACGATCAATGACCTCGATCGCGGCGGCGAGGACTTCGGCCTGATCGTTGTCGCCGAAGCGGCGGCGGAAGTTCGATTGCCACATGCGCTCAAGCACCGGGCGGATCAGCTCGCGAATGCCGATCAGGTCCGGCAGCGAATGGAGATGCAGCGTGCCGCGCATGGTTGTGGCGCGGGCCAACTGCCTGCCAACGATCAGCTCCGTCAGCGCCGCGTGGGTGAAGCCCTCGAGCCGCGACCACAGGCCCTGATACGGCCCTTCCGTCACTTGCGCCTGCAACCCGATCAGCCACTCGACGGCTTCGACAATGCCCATGCCGCTGCGCTCGAGCAGCATCTGGCGGGCGAGCGTCGCTCGGTTCAACTGGCGGTCAGTGAGGGGCTGGCGGCTCATCTGGCGTCTCCATTCCGGCTTGGGACGAGACTGGCGCACGGTCCTGACACGGGGTGTCAGCAGCGAATCTGGCTCAGATCACGCCCAGTCGGGCACGCTGTCGAGCGCGATCAGTTCCTCGATTGACTTGCGCGGCCGGATCACATGCCATTTGCTGCCATCGACCAGCACTTCCGGCACCAGCGGGCGCGAGTTGTAGGTCGAGGCCATCACCGCGCCATAGGCGCCGGCCGACATCACCGCAAGGAGGTCGCCTTCCTTGACGCCCTCGATCTTCCTATCCTGGGCGTGGAAATCGCCGGTCTCGCAGTCCGGGCCGACCACGTCGGCGGTGATCTG
>NZ_JAQGJL010000161.1 GCF_028290645.1 Devosia sp.
CATGGCCGCGAACCGGAGCAACCACCCTACCCCGCCCGCTTCTCCGCCCCGTCCCGCGCCCGCCGCAGCACGTCCGCATATTCCGTATTGAACCGCAGTTCCGCCATCTTGATCGCCGCATCGAGCCGCGCGCCGGTCACCCGGTCCGTCGGGTTCTGGCGGAAAATCTCGAGGTTGCGCTGCACGTGCACCTCGAGCGATTGGCCGACCTGCGTCCAGATCTGGTCGAACATGGCGTTGAGCGCCAGCGAGTCGCGGCAATCGCGCACCGTCGCCAGGACGTAGCAGCCGTTGAGCGCCGCCAGCACCTGATCGCTGTCGAGGCGGTCCGTCCCCTGGTGGCGCCGCAGCGCCAGGTTCACGTCGAGCGTCACGTCGCGGAGCTTGGGCTCGACCACCTCCGACACGTTCTTGGTCACCGCCGCGACCAGCATCGACCAGCGCGACAGCCGCCCCAGTTCGATGAACCCGGTCACCGCCCGCATCAGCCGGTGAAAGCGGTCGATGGCGCGGCAGACCAGGTCGATATCGGCGAAGGCGCCATATTGCTGCAGCGCCGGCACCTGCGCCTGCGCGTGGCTCAGCATGGCGTCGACCAGCGGCCCGAAGCCGGCCCGCTGCACCGCCTTCTCGCTGGCCGAGCCGGTGAGGCGAATCACTGCGGTCACCAGTTTGCTGGGATTGGTCACCTGCCCCATCGCCGCCTGCATCAGCAACGCCGAGACGGCATGGTCGGAGAGCGGCATGGATTGCAGCGCCAGCCCGAGCGCCGCCTCGTCGGCCATGCCGTTGGCGGCGCGGCCGAAGGCCTGTGCCTTGTCGAGCAGGCTCCGGCATTTGAGTGCATTGAGCACCACCGGCAGCCGCTCGAAGGCGGTCTCGCCGCCGAACTGGACTTTCAGCCGGCGCGTCATTTCGGCGTCTGCAGCGGTCGCGGCGAGAGCGGCGCGGGCCCGCTGCAGCAGTTCCGGCATCAGCGCGTCGAGCGCCTCGCGCGCCCCGGGCTCGTCGCCCGTCGCCCCGGCATCGATGAGGTCGGGCGCAATGTCCCGCACCATCCAGGTCCAGGCCGCCGCGGCATGGGTCTCGGACACCGCGCCGTCGAAATCGAAGCCTGCCGGATCGGGCACCAGCACCGCATCGATGAGGCCGAAGAACGGCCGCCCGGCGGGCTTGGGCCGGCGCGACGGCGCAGTCTCGAGCTTCTGGACGAGGGTGGGGCTATCAGGCATGGAAACCGGTGGGCGCGAGGGGGCCAAGAGTAAGCCCCGACCCTAGCGCCCGCCGGTAAACAAATGACTATTCAGGCCCTTGCGCCCGATCACATCGGCGTCAGCCGACGCCGGAGGCCCTTAGCCGGCGACGCTCCAGGTGCCGTCGATCTCGCGGCAGGCGGTGCCCTTCCGGGCATGGGGCGTCCCCGCAATGGTCACCGTGTGGGTGAAGTCGCGGCAGTCGATATTGTTGACCCGCACATAGGGGCCGACCGTCACCGTGCCGCCGGTGCCCTTGTCGCCGGACCAGGCGCGCGGCGCGCCGGGGCGGCCGAAGGTCAGGGCGTTGAACTGGGCGCTCGCCGCCTCGGACTTGTCCTTGGCGCTCAGCTGCCCGACCACCGACGGATCGATGAACGAGGTCACGTCGTTCATCGTCACGCTCGCCGTCTGAATGGCGCCGGGAGCGGGGACCGAAGCGGGGGTGATGGTGGGTTGCGTCGCCAGCTGCGAGTTCGGCTGCGGCAAGGTCGGCCCAAGGGCCACGTCGGAAGTGCTGGGGCCCATGCTGCAACCGGCGAGCAGGAGCATGGCGAGAACTGGGAGGGCGCGGACGATGTGCTGCATGAAGTCCCCTGGGGCGGTGCCCTTATTCCTTGCGTATTGAGGCGAAAGTACGGAACCCCGCCACCTTTGCGGCCGGCAGCCGCAGCTCTGCCAGGAGGCCTCCCAGCACCGAGCGTTTCAATTGCAGGGAGCCGCCGTAGACGTCAACCAGTTCCTTGACGATATCCAGCCCGAGGCCCGAACCGGGGGTCTTCTCGTCCAGCCTGACACCGCGGCGCAACACTTTGGTCGCCTCTTCCTCGGTCAGGCCCGGCCCGTCGTCGTCGATCTTGATGAGCAGGTTCGCCGTGGTCGGGGTCCGCTCCGCCACCACCGTCACCCCGATCGAGGACTTCGCCCACTTGCAGGCATTGTCGAGCAGGTTACCCGCCATTTCCTCGAGATCGCTCTCGTCGCCGCGGAACCACGGCAGCGAGGCGTCCGGCCGGACCATGGCGATGGTCACCCGCGGGTTGAGCTTCTGCATCACCCGGGTCAGCCGCAGCATCACGTGGGTGGGGTCGGCTTTCTTGCCCACCACGGTCGAGCGCGCCGCGAGCCGCGCGCGGTCGAGATAGGTGCTCACCAGCTGGCTCATCTTCTCGGTTTCCGAGGCGACGACCTTGGCGAGCCCGTTTTTCTTGTCCGCGCTCGCCTCGTTGCGCAGCACCGCGATCGGCGTCTTCAGCCCATGCGCAAGGTTGCCCACCTGGTTGCGCGCCCGCTCGACGATCTGCGCATTGGCACGCAGCAGCTCGTTGATCTCCTCGGACAGCGGCGCCAGCTCGGCCGGATAGGCCCCGGCGACCGACGCCGCATCGCCCTCGCGCACCCGCTCCACCTCGCGCCGCAGCTGCTGCACGGGCCTGAGCGCAATGCGCGCCACGATCGTCGACATCACCGCCAGCATGATCGCCACCGCACCCAGGACGATCAGCGTCTGCCCGCGGAACTCGTCGACCAGCTGCAGGATCTCGTCGAGAGAACCCGTCACCATGATGTGGAGCGGCATGCCGTTCACCGTCACGGCGCGCTCGACCACCCGGATCTTGATGTCGAACGGGTCGGTGAGGATCGCAGACTTGGTGTTGCTCGCATCGAACGGCCCGGGCAGCGGCCCCAGCACCATGCCGACATAGGAATTGGAGAAGTTGAGCAGCTCGCCCTTGTCGTCGCGGATCGCCCAGTACCAGCCCGAGCCCGTCCGGTCGAAGCGCGGATCGGCGACCTTGATCTGGTCGGATTTCGGCGTGTCGGAGAGAAGGCTGAGGTCCGTCAGCGTCTCGATATGGAACTCGAGCGTATCGACCAGCGAGTTATCCAGCGCCCGCGAATAGAGCTCGGTGAGGAGGAACGCCGTCGCCACCAGCGCCACGATCAGCCACCCGGCCGACAGCAGAAACAGCGAAGCGGCAATGGAACGCTTCTTCATGGCCGCCGATCCCTCGGCCGATATGCCTTCTCCCCTTGCGGGAGAAAGTGCCCGAAGGGCGGACGAGGGGTCTCTCTCCGCGCACTCCGTCGCTCGCCGCTTCGCTCCGCGCGCGCAACGTTCGGTTGCGGACCCCTCGTCCGGCCTGTCGGCCACCTTCTCCCACAAGGGGAGAAGGTGATAGGCCGAGAGCTCGGCGATGGGTTGGCGCTACGAATGGTCGTCCTCAATCCTCAGCGATCTGATACCCAAGCCCGCGCACCGTCTGGATGCAATCCTCCGGCAGCTTCTTGCGCAGCCGGCCGACGAACACCTCGATCGTGTTGGAATCCCGGTCGAAGTCCTGATCATATAGGTGCTCGGTCAGTTCGGTGCGCGAGATCACCTTGCCCTTGTGATGCATCAGGTAGCTCAGCAGCCGCAGCTCGTGGCTGGTCAGCTTCACCGAGTGCCCGTCGACCGTCACCTTCCCCGCTTTCACGTCGAGCCGCACCGAGCCGGCGCTGATCTCGTTGCTGGCCTGCCCCGCTGCCCGGCGCACCAGCGCGCGGACCCGGGCCAGCACTTCCTCCATGTGGAAGGGCTTGGCCACATAATCGTCGGCGCCGGCGTCGATCCCCTGCACCTTGTCGCTCCAGCGATCGCGCGCGGTCAGCAGCAGCACCGGGGTTTTCTTGCCGGCGCGGCGCCATTCCTCGAGCACCGAGAGCCCGTCCATCTGCGGCAGCCCGATATCGAGCACGATCGCGTCATAAGGCTCGGTGTCGCCGAGGAAGTGCCCCTCCTCGCCGTCGAACGCCACATCGACGACATAGCCCCCCTCGGTCAGCGCATCCCTCAGCTGGCGATTGAGATTGGTGTCGTCTTCCACGACGAGAATGCGCATCGCTATGTCCCCTTTTGCCGCCGCGACCCGTCTCTGCACCCGGCGAGAGCCGGCCCTGCGCGCGAGACCATGTCCGCGATGGATTTTACGTTAGGCCTCACTGGGCCGGCAAGCTCACAGGTTTGCTTTCGCCATTGGAATCCATGACGTTGACCTGCCATTCGAGACGGCCGCCAACCAGGCACACCCGCACCTGCGAGCTGATGATCTTGCCATCCACCCCCGAAGCCGCCAGGGCCTCGGAAAGCTGGATCAGCTGGCCATCGTCGATCCTCTGCTGGATCTCGCGCTTGGAAAGGCACTGCCCCTCCTGCGCCCAAACCGGCGCAGCAACGCCGAGCCCCAGCGCCAGCGCCAACCCGCCGGCCGCCACCAATGTCACAATCTGTCTCATGGGAGGCTATATGGGGGCAGGAGGCTGAATATGCGATGAACGGGGACGCTGCCTTCGTCATTGCGCACGCTGTAGGTTGGAGACTGGCGCGTCATCATGGAAGATGGCGTCGTCTACGACCGATTGGAGACTGCAGATGAACGAGATGGTGACCATCCCCAAGGCGGAGTACGAGCGCCTGCTTGCGGCCGCCGAGGACCTCGCCGATATCGCCGCCTACGACCGCGCCAAGGCCGCCCTTGCCGCCGGCCACGATCAGCTCATCCCCGCCGAGTTTGCCAACCGGCTCATCGCCGGCGAAAGCCCGGTGCGCGTGTACCGGGAGTTCCGCGGCCTGACCCAGCTCGCCCTCAGCGAGGCCTCCGGCGTCAACCGGGTCCAGATTGCCAACATCGAGTCAGGATCGAAGCAGGGGTCTGTCGACACGCTGAAGAAGCTGGCAGGTGCGCTGGGGGTGTCGTTGGACGATCTGGCTTGAGTGGGGCCCAGCGGCTGGCACCAGCGTCAATTCCCGATCCAATGGCTGAACGTGGGATGAGGTAGGACCGGCCCGTGGGCCGGTCCATGAGCAGCGCTTACTTGCGCTGCCCCTTCTTTTCATCCTGCGAGAGGACGGAGGCCGCGAGTTTCACCGCGTCGGCCTTAGTGGGGGTCTTAGTGCCCGAAAGCACCTTGCTGGCCAGAGTGGACAGCTTGCTTGAAGATTGGCGGGTGGCCATTTCTTTCTATTCCTTCTGCGTCATCGAACGGCGGGTCCGAACCCCTAAACGCCCCAGCGTTTCCGCCCTGCGAATCATGCATGGAAACAGAGCGTAGATACAATGTATATCCACGCGGCATCGAATGCTAGTGCTGGCTAGGTTGCATCAATGCAGAGGATCGCCTCAATGCGTCCGACGACCTCCCACATCAGATCCTGGTTCGCCTTGCTGTGGAACTGCGCGTCGCGAGAGATCCAATCCAGGGTGCGAAACTGGTGGGTCAGAATTACGCCGGTCAGTTTCACCCCTCGCGGGATTTCGACCTCGAACGAACTGCCAGTTTTGGTATTGGTGATGGGGCAGACGGCCGCAAGTCCGGTGGCAATGTTAAAGTCGCGCGGCGATACGACGAGAGCAGGCCGGCGACCGGCCTGCTCCGTTCCTGATTGAGGCGTGAAGGTCAACCAGACGAAGTCCCCTCGTTCTGGTTGATAGGCTACGTCTTCTACCAAATCTCCTCGCCTTCTGGCTTACCCCAGTCTACCTCGCCAGTTTGGTTTCTAGCGGTGTGTCCAACGATAAGCTCTGCCAGTTTGAAGCGTTTGCGGGTGGGGGTTATGCGAATTGATCCGTCGTCTATTTCAACATCCACGCAAACACCCTCAACCAGCCGAGCCTCCTTTGTCACGTGACTAGGCAGCCTCAGGGCGAGGCTGTTGCCCCACCTACTGATTGTGGTTTGCATGTCGAGCTCCATGATGCGCCGTGGTCTGGGTGTGGCGTTCACGGACGTCGGCGCGTGCCGTCCGCTGGCGATACATAGTATATACGGATCAACTACGCCATAGGTTCCCTGAACAAAGAGTTAATAGCGCGACAAAGTGACGTCAGGAGTGTCTCTCCCTCACCCCTTGATCCCCTTCCGCAAAAACAAGATCGCCAGCCCCTCCATCAGCAGCTGCCCCGCCGCCTGCCCCTCGAAGCTGGGCAGGTCCACGCCGACCAGCTGGCTGATCGCCGCCAGCACCATCGCCGCCGCCACGATGTACGTCTTGAAGCCGTCCAGAATCCCGAAATTCACCAGAACCCTCCTGAGGTTGTGAGAAAGAAGCGCGATCAGCAGCCGGAGCCGCTGCCGGGCCAGCGCTTCGCCCAGCCCGTCGAAAATCGTCTTACGCATTGAAACTGCCCGCCTCTGCGTGTCCTGCCCCGAACACCGGGCTCAGCTGCGCCACGGTGAAAGCGAACGCCGCCGCCAGCGCGCCGAAATCGGCCACCTGCGCCGCCGCCGCGTAGGTCGCCGCCGGCGCCGAAACCTCGAAACTCCGCACCGCCGTCGCGCCATCGAAGATCGTCACCCGATAGCCCTCGGGCACATGCTCGAGCGGCACTTCCATCGCCGCCCAGGCGCCCGCATCGGCCCGGCTCCGCCGCACCCAGCTGAGCGCGATATCGCCGCCCGCCCCGCGCACCGCGCGCAGATGCACCGGCGGCAAAGCCAGCACCGACCCCAGCCCCAGCACCGCCGAAAATGCCGTCCCCGTCGCATCGTGCCGCCCGGCAAAAGCCCTGAGCGCCAGCTCGCCGCCGAGCCAATCCGGCTCCACCGGCAGCACCGCGACATTGCCGTCAAGCACCACCACCCGGTTGCCTACCGTAGCCGGCCCCATCGCCACGTCGCTGCCGCCAAGCCCGCGCAGCAGATCGGTCAGCCGATATCGCCCCGCCGCCACCAGTTCGGCGCTGCCAAAGCCCAGCACCTCCCACTCGCCCGCGTCGGTCTCGACCGCGATCCGGTTGGCCCCGGCCAGCGCGACCTCGAAATCCACCGGCGCCAAGTGCCCGCCCGAGATCGAGACCTCGACGCTCCGCCGATCCCGCACATGCACCGGCCCCGCCGTCAGCGGCGTCACCAACTCCCCAACCGCCGCCGCCCGCGACAGCCGCGCGATCCCCGCCCCCGTCGCCACCAGCTGCACATCGACCTCCCCCGGCCACGGCGTCGCATAAGCCGCCAGCAACAGCCGCGACTGTCCGGGCGCCCCCGCATCCGGCGGAAGATGCGCCGCCACAAGAACCGGCTCCGCCGCCGGCGCCGGCCCCGCCGCCACCCGCGCCGGCCGGTCGCTCAACACCGCCGCCCGCAACACCGGCGGCAAAGCCCGCGCAGAAATTTTCCGCGCCAATCCATCGCGGATCTCTGCGATTTCGAACGGCCCCTCGCCCTCGCCCGTCACCGCCACCACGTCGCCCACCTCGAGCGCCGCTGCAGACGGCGGCAGCGCAAACTCCAGCGTGTCCCGCTGCGCGCTCGCCGCCATCAGCAGCTGCTCCGCCGCCGAGCGCGCCGAAGCCGCATCGAGCACCAGCCCCGAATTCTCGCTAGAGGTCGCCGCCCCCTCAGCCCGCATCGCCGTCACCGTGCCCGCCAGATAATCCCGCTCCCGATCGACGAATCCCAGCGCCAGCCGCGCCACCTCCTCCGACGGGTCCGGCCGCCGCCGCGCGGCCAACGGGCCGTCGTCCTTCACCAGCCCCTCGGCCGCAATCGTCGCCGCCACCGCCCCCGGTCGCACCAGCTCGAGCCCCTCCGCCCCATCGCGCACGGACAACCCCGCCGCCGCCAGCGCCGAGCCCGTCGCATCGCGCCACGACACCACGCCCTCGATCGCCACCCCATGCACCAGCGGCGGCGCCACATCGGCCGCCCCCAGCGCCACCCCGTAATCGGCCGCCACCGCCCGAGCCAGTTCATCCGCCGCCAGCGCCCCGAGCCGCCCCGTCAGCCAATGCCCCGCCGCATGGTTCTCCGCATCCGCCCAGGTCTCCACATCGGCCGGAAACGTGGGATACGGCCGCGCATCCCAGGTCCAGAGCGACACCCGCTCCACCATCGGATCGCCCTCCCAGTGCGAAAGCTGCGCCCGCAGAAACTGCCGCTGCATCAACCCATCCGGCGCCCCCGACGAGAAATACGGCCGCCCGCCCTCGGCGCTCTTCTCATCCGGAAACACGTTCGGCTGGTTCGCCCCCTTGTCGACCGCCCCGCAGCCCAGTTCGGTGAACCACACAGGCTTCGACCCCGGCACCCAGTCCGTCGGCGTCGCCGAGCGCACCCCTCCCACCCGGTCGTGATGCGCATTGCCCCACCACCCGGCGATGTCCTTGAACCGCCAGACCCATGGCTCGCCATGCGCCAGGTCGGTGATCGGCGTCCGCTCCCCCGCCAGCCGATCGGCGTCCGAGGCGTAGTACCAGTCGAACCCCTCGCCCCCGTCGATCCCCGCCTCGAGATAGGCCAAGCCATACGGCCCGTCCGCCCCGGCATCCGGCCCGTCCTCGCCATCGCGCCAGTCGGCGATCGGCATGTAGTTGTCGATCCCCACCGCATCGATGTCGTCCGACGCCCAGAGCGGATCGAGATGGAACAGCTTGTCTCCCGGCGCCTCCGGCGGCTGGAACCCGTGATACTCGCTCCAGTCCGCCGCATAGGTCAGCTTCACCCCCGGCGCGATTGCCCGCGCCTCCGCCGCCAACTCAACCAGGGCATCGACGAACGGAAACCCCGCCGCCCCGCGCAGCGTCGTCATCCCCCGCATCTCCGACCCGATCACCAGCGCCTCGGCCCCCGCCTCCGCCGCCAGCGCCGCATAGTGCCGCACCAGCCGCCGAAAACCCCACCCGGTCGACGACCCGACAAACGCCGCCACCTGCGCATCCGCCGCTGCCGTGCCCTCGGGCGAGCCCACCGTCCCCGGCGCCGGCTCGCACGTGATCCGCCCACGCCACGGATAAGCCGGCTGCCCCATCGGATTGCCCACGGGAACATCCATCAGCACCATGGGATAAAGCGTCACCTCCAGCCCACGCGCCCGAAGGTCAGCCACCGCCGCCCGCACCGCGCCATCCGAGGGCGTCCCGCCATAAGCCGGCCCACCACCGTGCTGGGACACCACCCCCGCCGTCGCCCGCGTCAGGCCGGCAACGCCCCAGCTCGCGCCCTTGACGCTCCGCTCCGCCGCCTCGACCTTGGGCCGGATCGTGCACTCCCCGCAGCGCAGGTCGTCGCCGAACCAGCTCACCACCAGCGACACGTGCTCGAGGTTCGGACAGAGCTCCATCAGCTCGTCGATCGACAGCGTCCAGTCGCTCCTGAGCACCGAGGCATGCGCATTTTCATGCGCCGTCGCCCCGCGCCCCACCACCCGCACCCGCGCCACCGGGTCGTAGCCGAACTCGGTCGCCCCCGGGATCACCGTCACCGAGCGGATCAGCGGCTCCAACTCCCCCACCACCCGGCAAAGCTCCACTGTGATGTTGGGAATGCGGTTGCCGAACGGCGAAAGCGGCAGCCGCTCGAACACCAGGTAGCAGAGCCCCCGATAAGCCGGCGCCGCCCCCTCGCCCTGCACCGCCTCGATCAGGCTATCGACCGCCTGCGTCTCCGTCCCGCGATAGAACCGAACCGCCAGCCCCTCGGTCTCGAGCACCTGCCCATCCGCCCAGATCCGCCCCAGCCGGCTGACCTCGCCCTCGCACAACCCCACCGCGAAGCTCGCGACGATCTCGCGCGGCTCCGCCGGCGCCGTCCCCTTGGCGCCCGAATCCTCGCTCGCAATCTCCTCGAGCTCCGTCGCCCAGATGATGTTCCCACTGAGCCGGCTCCACCCATAAAGCCGCGGCACCGCCCCGCCTTCGGCCGAGCCCGAAAGCCGCACATCCGCCCCCGCCACCGCCTGCGGCTTTTCCGCAAACAGCGCCTGGTCGACGAAACTGCCCGCTAGCGCCCCCAGCGCCCGCCCGATGGTCGCGCCAATCGGCCCACCGACGGCACCGCCAATGAACTGCCCCGCCACGGACAGAGCCAAGGTTGCCATGTTGAATCTCCGATGTTTCAGTCAGTGCCTTCTCCCCTTGAGGGAGAAGGTGGCGCGCAGCGCCGGATGAGGGGTCCCGCGACACAA
>NZ_JAQGJL010000181.1 GCF_028290645.1 Devosia sp.
GCTTGCCCTCGGTGATTTCTTTGAGGATGTCGGCCATGGAGTAGTTGGCCTTCAGCGCGTAGACGCCGGCCTTGATGTCGCCTTCCTTCTTCAGCGCCCGGGCACCGCCCCAGAACAGCCATTCGGACGGCAGCAGTTGGCCCTGCGGAATCAGCCCCTGTTCCTCGAGCCGGCGCGCCGTGGTCATCACCGAGGAGCCCTTCTCGACCGTGAAGTTGGCCTCGTTCTTGACCGCGCCCGCGGCGTAGAACTGGCTGGCGCCATAGAGGAACATGCCGACGGCGACGAGGATGCCGAGCACGACCAGCGTCAGCAGCGCGTTGACGATGCTGAGAAAGCCGCCGCTGCGCCGCTTCTTGCGGCCCCGCTTCTCGCTGCGCTCGTTGGCCATCGGTCGAACCTCCAGAAACGCGAGCACTATTCGCTTGAAAAATGGACTTCAATAGGATGCCGGTCCCCCAGGGGTCGACCGGCTCCGGTCGCTTCAGCTTGCCTTGCGGAAGATCAGCGAGGCATTGGTGCCGCCAAAGCCGAAGGAGTTCGAGAGAGCGATGTTGACCTCCTTCCTCCTGGGCTTGTGGGGCACGAGGTCGATCACCGACTCGACCGATGGATTGTCGAGGTTGATGGTCGGGGGGACGATGCCGTCGCGCATGGCGAGCAGGCAGAAGATCGCTTCGACCGAACCGGCCGCCCCGAGCAGGTGCCCGATGGCCGATTTGGTCGAGCTCATCGCGGCCTTGCCGGCAGCGTTGCCCAGCATGCGGGTGACGGAGTTGAGCTCGATCTCGTCGCCGAGCGGCGTCGAGGTGCCGTGGGCGTTGATGTAGTCGATCTCGGAGGGGTCGATGCCGGCGCGCTTCACCGCCATCTGCATGCAGCGGAAGCCGCCATCGCCGTCCTCGGAGGGCGCGGTGATGTGGTAGGCGTCGCCGCTGAGGCCATAGCCGATGACTTCGCCGTAGATCTTGGCGCCGCGGGCCTTGGCGCGCTCGTATTCCTCGAGCACGACGATGCCGGCGCCTTCGCCCATGACGAAGCCGTCGCGATCCTTGTCATAGGGGCGCGAGGCCATTTCCGGGCGATCGTTGAAGTTGGTGGAAAGGGCGCGACAGGCGGCGAAACCGGCGATCGACAGCCGGTTGACCGGGGATTCCGCTCCGCCCGCCACCATCACGTCGGCATCGCCCCACTGGATCAGCCGGGCCGCATCGCCGATGGCGTGCGCGCCGGTCGAACAGGCCGTCACCACCGAGTGGTTCGGGCCCTTCAGGCCGAAGCGGATCGACACGTTCCCCGAGGCCATGTTGATGATACGGCCGGGGATGAAGAAGGGGCTGACGCGGCGCGGGCCCTTCTCATGCAGGATGATCGAGGTCTCGTAGATGCCCCCGATGCCGCCGATGCCCGAGCCGATCAGCGTGCCGATGCGGTGCTTTTCTTCCTCGGTCTTCGGCTCCACCCCGGCGTCGTCGATGGCCTGCTTGGCCGCCGCCATGGCGTAGATGATGAAAGGATCAACCTTGCGTTGTTCCTTGCTATCCATCCACTCGTCGGGGTTGAACTTGCCGTCCGCGTAGTCGCCCAGCGGAATCCGGTGGGCGATCTGGCAGGCGATATCGTCGACCTCGAAATCGTCGATGCGCCTGGCACCGCTTTTGGAAGCAAGGATGTTTGCCCAGGTCGGTTCGATCCCGCAGCCCAAAGGGCTGACGATCCCCATCCCGGTGACGACGACGCGGCGCAATTCCATCGAAGTAGAGAGCCGTTGGCGGCCGGCGTTTAGCCGACAGCCTTGGTCAGATAGGCGACGGCATCGCCGAAGGTCTGGATCGATTCCGCGGCATCATCCGGGATCTCGACGTTGAACTCTTCCTCGAAAGCCATGACCAGCTCGACCTGATCCAGCGAGTCCGCGCCCAGATCGTCGATGAAGCTGGCCTTATCGACGACCTTCTCCGCATCGACATTGAGGTGTTCGACCACGATCTTGCGGACTCGATCAGCGATATCGCTCATATTTGACTTCCCTTGTTATCAGACTGCTTTGTTGCATGTTTCGGCCGGGAGGGCTGGACTTGCCTCAAGCTTTCCCCCGGCTTTGCCGCCATTCGCGACCGACTGTAGGCGTGGATATCCACCCTCGCAAGGGCACCCCATTCCCGAAATCAGGGGCGGAGGTAACATACTTCCCGGCCCTTTGCCATATTGCACGAATGCCGGTTTCCCCAGCCTTCGCGGTTGATCTGCTCCCCTCCCCCTTGCGGGGAGGGGCCGGGGGTGGGGGCCATCGGTTCCAGAACCGCGCCACCTCTCCATCGGTCCTCCCCTCGAGGGGAGGGAGGCGACACTCTGCAACTACAGCATCACCATGCCGCCGTTGACGTTCAGCGTATGCCCGGTGATGTAGCCGGCCTCGCTGCTGGCGAGAAACACCACGGCGGCGGCAACCTCCTCAGCGGCGCCGAGCCGGCCGGCCGGCACCTTGCCCAGGATGCTCTCGCGCTGCTTGTCGTTCAGATCTTCGGTCATGGCCGAACCGATGAAGCCGGGGGCCACGGTGTTGACGGTGATGTTGCGCGAGGCGACCTCGTAGGCCAGCGCCTTGCTCATGCCGATGAGGCCGGCCTTGGAGGCAGCGTAGTTGCCCTGCCCCGGATTGCCGACGACGCCGACCACCGAAGTGATGCCGATGATGCGGCCGAAGCGCTGCTTCATCATCCCGCGCAGCACGGCGCGGGTCAGATGGAAGGCGGAGGTGAGGTTCACCGCCAGCACCTCGTCCCACTCCTCGTCCTTCATGCGCATGAACAGGTTGTCGCGGGTGACGCCAGCATTGTTGACGAGAATGTCGATGCCGCCCAGCGCCGCCTCGGCGGAGGGGACGAGCTTGTCGACGGCGTCGAGGTCGGAAAGGTTCGTCGGGATGATCGGGTGATCGCCGCCACCGAGGGCGTCGCGCGTCTCCTCGAGCGCGCCGACCCGGGTGCCGCTCAGCGCGACACGGGCGCCGGAGGCGGCCAGGGCCTTGGCAATTTCCCGGCCGATACCACCCGAGGCACCAGTGACGAGGGCGCGTTTGCCAGTTAGATCAAACATTTAGCGGCTCCTTTGGAGAGTCTGATTCATTTGGAGAAGCGGCGAACTACCCCGCCCTTCGGGCACCCTCTCCCTCAAGGGGAGAGGGGCGACAGAGCACGATCTCGCCCCAACTTCCCTCTCCCCTTGAGGGAGAGGGTGGCGCGTAAGCGCCGGGTGAGGGGCAGTATCAAGCACCCACCTCAGCAACAAAGGCATCCACATCCGCCGGCGCCCCGATCGATACCGCCGCCGTCTCCGGCGCGATGCGCTTGGCGAGGCCCGACAGCACCTTGCCCGAGCCGAGCTCGACCAGTTGCGTCACGCCGCCATCCTTGACCAGCCAGTTCACGCACTCGGTCCAGCGGACCATGCCGGTCACCTGCTCGACGAGGCGCTTCTTTATTTCTTCCGGATCGGAAATCGGCTTGGCCAACACGTTGGCGACCACCGGCACGACCGGTGCATTCACCGTCACTTCGTTGAGCGCATGCTCCATGGCGTCGGCGGCGGGGCGCATCAGGGCGCAGTGGAACGGCGCGCTCACCGGCAGCGGCAGGGCGCGCTTGGCGCCGGCCGCTTTCAGCAACTCGATAGCGCGGTTCACTGCGCCGACATGACCCGAGATCACGACCTGGCCGGGGGCATTGTCGTTGGCGACGCCGCAGACTTCGCCGTCCTCGGCGTCGTTCACCGCCCGCAGCACCGTCTCGAGGTCAAGCCCGAGGATCGCCGCCATGGCGCCCTGACCGACCGGCACGGCCTGCTGCATGGCCTGGCCGCGAATCTGCAAGAGCCGCGCCGCATCGGCGAGGCTGAACGCCCCGGCCGCCGCCAGCGCCGAATACTCGCCCAATGAATGGCCGGCGACATAGGCCGCATGATCCTTCAGCGCGACACCGCGGCTTTCGAGCACGCGGGTCACGGCGACTGACACGGCCATCAGCGCCGGCTGGGCGTTCTCGGTGAGGCGCAGGGTCTCATCCGGCCCCTCGAACATGATGGTGGACAGCTTGTAGCCCAGCGCGTCGTCCACCTCGGCGAAGACGTTGCGGGCTTCCTGGTAGGTGTCGGCGAGGTCCTTGCCCATGCCGACAGCTTGGCTGCCCTGGCCGGGATAGGTGAATGCGCGCTTGGTCAAGCCGTGGCCCCCGCTGTTGTTCTTGCTGTTGGGACGAAGCCTATGCCCCGCCCGGACAGCCGTCCAGTTGGCGGCGGCGTTTGCCGGAGGGGGATGGCAAAGTCAAGGCGGGAGCCCTAGCCGAACTTCACGGCCGTCGTATTCGCCCCGCACAGCAGCACGCCGACCTTTTCGCCCGGCGTGGGCACGTACCGCCCCGACAGCAGCGCCGCCATCGCGGCTGCGCCGCCGGGTTCGGCGACCACCCGCAGCACGTCCCAGATCTGCTTCTGTGCCGCGACGATCGCCTCATCGGTGACCAGCACCGAGCGGTCGATGAAGCCCGAGAGCGCGAAGCTGAGGTTTCCGATGCGGCGGGCGCCGAGGCTGTCGGCTGCGACGCCGCTCACCGGTACGTCGACCGGCCGGCCGGCTTCGATGGCGCTGTGGAGCGTCGGTGCGTTCTCCGGCTCGACGCCGATGATGCGGACCCGGCCCGCCGCCGCGGCCGCGATGCCACCGATCAGGCCGCCGCCGCCGACGGCGACGAGGAGCGTATCGAGGCCCGGGGCCTGTTCGAGCCACTCCAAGCCCACGGTCCCCTGCCCGCTCAGCGTCTCGAACATGTCGTAGGCATGCACTTCGAGCAGCCCGTGCTCCGTGGCGAAGGCATGGCTCGCGGCATAGGCATCCACATAGGTGTCGCCGCCGACGACGATCTCGGCGCCGTATTGCTTGATGCGATCGATCTTGGCGGGCGAGGAGATCGCCGGCACGTAGATATGCGCCTTGATGCCGAGTTGCACCGCCGCATAGGCCACCGCCGCCCCGTGATTGCCGCCCGACGCGGCCACCACGCCGCGCTCGGCGCCCTTGCGGATCAGGAGGTTAGCGAAGGCGCCGCGAGCCTTGAAGGTGCCCGAATGCTGCATGAACTCGAGCTTGAAGTTGAGCGGCGCGCCGCTGAGGCCGAAATCGCCAGCGGGCGTCTCGACCACCGGCGTGCGGCGGATATGGGGGCGGATCACGGCTTCGGCGGCGCGGACGGAATCGCGGTCCGGGACGGCGGATTGGGCAGTTTCGGTGGTGGTCATTACGGTCTCGATGGCGTTATCGTCATTGTTGGATTTCCGTCTCA
>NZ_JAQGJL010000198.1 GCF_028290645.1 Devosia sp.
GAGAGCCTGCGCTACTGGGTCGAGGAGATGGGGGTGTCGGGCTTCCGCTTCGATCTGGCCACCGTGCTCGGCCGCGAGCCGGGCTTCAACCCGAACGCCAGGATGCTGCAGCTCATCAAGACCGATCCGGTGCTGAGCAAGGCGATCCTCGTCGCCGAACCGTGGGACCCGGGCCCGGGCGGCTATCAGCTCGGCCAGTTCGGCAAGGAATTCCGCGAGTGGAACGACACCTATCGCGACGACGTGCGCTCGTTCTGGCGCGGCGACCAGGGAAAGATCGGGGCATTGGCCGGCAAGGTCGCCGGCTCGGCCGAGATCTTCGACTTCGCCGGCCGGAAGCCGAGCGCCGGGGTGAACATGCTCGCCGTGCATGACGGCTTCACGCTCGCCGATCTCGTGTCCTACCTCGACAAGCACAACGAGGCGAACGGCGAAGACAATCGCGACGGGCACAACAACAACTATTCGTGGAACGGCGGGGCCGAAGGGCCGACGGACGATCCGAAGATCCAGGCCGCCCGGCGCCGCGACGTGCGGGCGCTGCTGGCGACGCTGTTCCTCAGCCGCGGGCTGCCGCTGATCCAGCAGGGCGACGAGTTCGGCCGCACCCAGCAGGGCAACAACAACGCCTATGCGCAGGACAACGAGATCACCTGGGTGGACTGGGAGAGTGCGGACGGCGCGCTGGTCGACTACGTGGCGGCGCTCAACGACTTCCGGCACCTCCATCCGGCGCTGACGCACGACCACTTCCTCACCGGCCAGACCCGGCATGGGGTGCGCGACGTCGCGTGGCTGCATCCCGCCGGCCGCGAGATGACCGACGCGGATTGGAACGATGCCGGCGGCTCGGTGCTGGGCATGCGGCTTCAGACTACGGAGGAGGACCTGATGGTGTGGTTCAATCGTCACAGCGAGGCGGTGCTGGCCCGGCTGCCCGAGGGCTACTGGACCGTGGGCCTCGTCTCCGACGACAAGGCCGTGCTGCCCGTCGCCGACCGCGCCGCCACGCTGCCGCCGCGTTCGGTGGTGGTATTGCTCAAGGGCCAGATCCCGCCCTCGACGCCAGAAATTCCGCCCCAGCCGCAGGAAGTGCCGCCCCAGCCCGAGACGCCCCAGCCGGCGCCGCAACCCGACACGGTGCCGGGCAACCAGCCGCAGGAAGTGCCGCAGGAGCAGCCGCCGGAAGAGACACCGAGGGAGTAGGGGGCGAGGGAAAGCCGATGGCTAGCGGGCTCTTGGCCGCTGTGCCCGGACCGAGCACCGACTGCAGCGGACGGCCCCCTCCCAACCTCCCCCATGAAGGGGGAGGCGCCCGCCGGCGGCTTGGGGCTTGATCGCGCCAGGAACTCGATGCGGCACTCTCCCATGGGGAGGGATGGGGAGGGGCTGTCTGCTGCAGTATTAGCCCTTGCCTACCGCCACGAACCCCATCCGCTCATACAGCCGGCTTGCCCCGGCATTCCCCGCCTGAACCTTCAGCCGCACCTCGACCGCCCCGCGTGCCTCGAGCGCCGCCATTGCGGTCGCAAGCAGCGCGGTGCCGACGCCCCGGCCCTGCCAGTCGGGCGCCACCACCAGGTCCTTCACGAAGCTCGAGGTCCAGCAGACGCAGAAGCCGGTGATCTCGTCCCCGGCGCTGGCGACGAAGCAGAGGTGCTTGTCGAACTCGCTGTCGCCCCGCAACCCCTCCCACCAATCGAGCCAATCGGGCAGGACACTGCCGAACCCGTTGGCGTAGGCGCGCTGCAGCAGCCGGTGAATGGCAGGTGCGTCGGCCGCGCTCATCGGAGCCAGCGCAGCCCCATCCGGCCAATCCGCCGTGGGGATGGGCATGGTGAGATCGCGAGCCATCAGCACGTGGTCGGGCACGGTGTTCATGCGCTATTCCCGGACGGGCTACTCCGCCGCCTCGGCCGCCCCCAGCCCGCCCATCGTCTCGATGAACGCGATCACCTCATCCAGCCCGTTCCGCCGCAGCATGTCGGTGAATACATAAGGCCGGCCCTCGCGCACCCGCCTGGTGTCCGTCTCCATCACCTCGAGGCTGGCGTTCACGTAGGGCGCGAGGTCGGCCTTGTTGATGATCAGCAGGTCCGAGCGGGTGATGGCGGGGCCGCCCTTGCGCGGGATCTTCTCTCCCTCGGCGACCGAGATGACGTAGAGCGTGATGTCGGCGAGATCGGGCGAGAAGGTGGCCGCGAGGTTGTCGCCGCCGGATTCGATCAGGATGATGTCGAGGTCGGGGAACTTGCGGTTGAGATCGGCGATCGCTGCGAGGTTCAGCGAGGCGTCCTCGCGGATGGCGGTGTGGGGACAGCCGCCGGTTTCCACCCCGACGATGCGGTCCTCGGAGATCGCCTGCACCCGGTTGAGGATCAGCGCATCTTCCTTGGTGTAGATGTCGTTGGTGACCACCGCCATCGAGTAGCGATCGCGCATCGCCTTCAGCAGCATTTCGCAAAGCGTGGTCTTGCCCGAGCCGACGGGGCCGCCGATGCCGACGCGGAGGGGGCCGTTGAGCGATTTCATATGAGCCTCATGATGACGAGGATGAGAAAGCCGACCCCGATGGCAAGGCAGAGCGGGGAGTAGTTCTTGCGGTCGAGGGTAGCGAAGGGCTCCTCCGGGAACCGCGCCCGCCAGCGATCGGTATAGCCGAGGGCGCCGCGGCCCAGGAACAGTGCGGCGAGCACGACGCCCACGAGCGTCAGGCCGACGCCGCCCGCATCGTGGTCGGCGAGGGACAAGGCGAGCACGCCGGCAGCGAGCACCAGCAGCGAGACGACCAGCGAGGCGAGGCGCGGCACGCGGGTGACGCCGGGCCGGCCGATGACCGTTCGCGCCAGCAGCACCGGGTCGCGGATCGGCCACGGGCTGCCGACCGCCCAGAGGAAATGGGCAAGCGCCACCGCCAGCAGCACGACGAAGATCAGGGCGGCGACGACCATGCTCATGAGCGGAAAATCCTCGGTTCCAGCGTCTCGTGGCGCATCTGCGCGATGTCGGCGGCGTAGGCGATCGCGCCGAGATCGGCAAGGGTTGCCGTCGCCGCGGTTGCCGCAAGCGCTGCGACCCGCGGTTCGAGGGCGGAGAGGACGCGGAGGCCATCCGACTGGCCGAGCGGCACGAGGCGGACGGCGACGGAAATCTGGCCGTGGACGGTGGCGGTGAGCCAGGCGAGGAGCGTGTCCTCGACGCCGATATCGTGCGCCGCGGCGAGGGCGCCGACGGCGATCGGGTAGGGGCAGGGCTGGGGCAGCAGGTCGAGCGCGGGCGAAGGCCAGAATTGCATCGCCCAGGCATAGGAGTCGGCGGTGATGGTCGTCTCCATCCAGCGCTCCTTCGAGCCGGTAAGGGCCAGCGACAGGTCGGCCAGCTCTTCCAGCGCCGCCGCGTCGTCTGCGGCTCGGTGCGCATGCGCGAGGAGGATGGCGTCGGTGCGGATGCCGCCATGGGCGAGCGCGCCGCCGATCCAGTTCTCCAAGCGTTCGGCGCTGGTTACGCGACGATCCGCAATCGCCGTCTCAAGCCCGGCCGACCAGGCGAAGGCGCCCACCGGGAAGGCCGGCGAGAGCCAGGTGACGAGCTTTTGCAGCGCGGCGGGGTCGGTCATCGGTTCAGCAGTGCGTGGACCGGTTCGTGGCTGTGCGAATAGGCGCCTTCCTCCGGATGGAACGGCTCGGAGACATCCGTCACCGTCGCGCCAAGTCCCAGCAGCATGTCGCGAATGACGTGGTCGCGGAGGATCAGCACCCTGCCGGGCTCGATCTGGGTCTTCAAATGCCGGTTGCCGAGGTGCCAGCAGAGCCGCATCAGGTGCAGGTCATCCCGCCCCCGCACCTCGTAGAGGTTCTCCTCGCCGGCGATGATCTCGACCAGCCGCCCGTCCTCGAGCCGCAGGGCGCTGCGATCGGCCAGCGTCACCGGTTCGGGAAAATCGACCAGCACCTGGTCGCCGTGGACCAGCGTCAGCATGCGCCGACGCACACGCCGCTCGTCATGCATCAGGATGGCGAGATCGAAGGCGAGACCGGCTTCGCCGGGGGATACATAGGCGACCGCGCGGAACGTCTGCGGCATGAGGACTCACTATAGCGAACGAGGCTTCCCAACCTTCGCACGCAGCTTAGTCGCGAAGCTTGCACACCGCAAATGCACGCATGCTAGATGCGCTCGTCGAACAGGATCGCGCCCCACAGGACCTGATAGGCGAGGTGGATGAGGACCAGCGCCAGATGGTACCGCCGATCGGTCGTCCGTATGGCGATGATGCAGAGCGCGATGCCGAGCGGCACCTGCATCAGGTACCAGACGCCCAGCGAGTCGAGGTAGGGCTCGCCCTTGATCAGCGTATCGACGATATCGAGGATGAAGGTAGCGCCGAACAGGCCGAAGAACCATTTGCGGCGCTTGAGGAAGAAATCCTCGTAGCCGCCATAGTCGTCGAGGTTGTCCGGAAACAGCAGCGCGGTGAGCCCGAACAGCACGACCGAGTAGCCGATCAGGAAGGCAAAGGTGCCGAAGGTCCAGCTCTTGATCTCGGCAAGCTCGTACTCCCACCACCAGAACAGGATGAGCTCGAGCATGATCGAGAGCACCCACAGCAGATGGACGAGGGAGAGCCTGGCGCGCTGCGGGTGCTGGATGATGCCCGCGGTGCCCATCAGCAGGCGGGTGATACCGAGACCCACCACGGTGCCCATGACGATGCGGACGTGGATGAACACATCGTGGGCGACGCTGGTTTCCATCGCGCCCTCAGGGCGTGTCGGTGACTTCGGAGCAGTTCACTGGCGCCTGCGGCTCGGCCATCAGGTCGGTGAGGGTCGCATCGCTCCCCTTGGTCCAGAACTCGTACTGGCCCGACACATACCGCGCGCCCGATCCCGACATGGTGGTGACGAACACCAGCCGGTCCGGCCCGATCGGCACGATAGCGAGGAAATTGGGGGCCGCATTGATGAAATCGACCGAGAACGGCTCGAGGCCCTCGCACTGGTACTGCACGATGTTACGCTCGAAACTGCCCTGCAGGCTGAGCACAACCTGGGCGGAGACGTCGACATTCGACATCATGGCGGCAGTGGCCAAGGCTTCCATCGGCGGTCCCTCCTCGCGAGTCGGCGGGTCGAGGGTAGCAGATTGAGGCGTCGCGGCTAGGCAGTCTCCAGTGTCAGCGGGCGCGGCTGGTAGCCGTCGATATCGGCATAGCCGTATTCGAGCGCCAGATCTGCGCTGGTGTGGATGCCGCCTGACTTGTCCATGAGCTTTGGATCGGCGGCCAGATGCGCCACGGCGCGGCCCTGGAATTCCGGGCTCTCGGAGTTCGACATATCGAAATACTTAGCGTTCTTCATCACCTCCTCGGTGCGGACAAGTCCGGGATAGAGGGAGAGCGCTGCGACGCCGTACTCCCGCATCTGGTGCGCGACGTCGGCCGTCATCTTGTCCATCGCGGCCTTGGAAACGCCGTAGACGACATTCTGCATGAACTTCTGTGCCGACCAGAACGAGATGTTGACGATAAGCCCCGAGCGCTGTGCCGCCATTGCTTCGGAGCCAACCCGGGTGGCGCAATAGGACGATCGCACACCCACCCCGATCATGGCGTCCCAACGCCACATTGGCTGCTCCCACAGCGGGTCCACCCAGGTAAACGCGCCATTCTCCTCCATGCGCTCGTAGCCGGGCCAGGCGCAGTTGACGAGCACGTCGAGGCGGCCATCGTCGGCGAGAACCCGCCGCACCACGGCCTCGGTCTCGACGTCATTAGCGTGGTCCACCCGGTGTGCCACGCAGCGACCGGGATACTCGCGGGAAGCATCCAGCACCGAGGCCAGCGAGCCGGCGCGATCGAGGCCCTCGGGATGCTCGCCATCCCGAAAAGTCCGGCCGGTGATGTGCACTGTTGCCCCCGCCTCCAGCAACCCAAGTGCAACGCCACGGCCGACGCCCCGGCTGGCCCCGGTGACGAGGCAGACCTTGCCCGACAGATCGGCCGCCATGCTGCTTCTCCCGACTCAGGATGAGAACATAACATGAACTTGCGGGAATATGTCAGGCGAGCCAGACGGCGCCGAAGGCCAGGATGATCGCCACCGCGTCCTCGATGAAGGCGGCTGGGCGGTCGCGGCCGAACTGCTGGGCGAGCCGGCGGCGGGCCTCGAAGCCGCCGAGGGTGCCGATGACCGCGCCGATGGCGCCGAGGATCAGGCCGGCGATCCAGTTTCCGGTGGGCAGCCCAAGCAGCACGCCCGAAAGCGCGCCGCTGATGGTGCGGCCGACGAACGAGACCGGTTCCTTGCGGGACCTGGCGGTGGGCAGCTGGTCGCCGACCAGTTCGAGGATCGCGAGGATGACCAGGATGATCGCGGCCAGCGGGGTGGCCAGAAAGCCAGCCCAGGTACCGCCGAGGTCGATCCAGCCCAGCCAGGCGCCGATGCTGATGGCGGCGAACGGAGTCAGCGCGCGCAGACCGGCGACGACGCCGACGACGAGGAACAGGATGTAGATCATGGCGACCACTCCGCAGCCGGATAGTCAAGTCACCCGTTGCCGTGCTTGGACGGTGCGGCGCCGGGCTAGAACAGGAAATACCGCTCCGCCAAAACCAGGCGAGCCAGCCCGCGCCGCATGCGAGGGGACGCTAGCAGATTCGAGGGTATCAGAGTTCGCCAGGAAGGAAGTCGGGGTCGAGGATCTGCTCGATGGTGTAGGGGCAGGTCTCGGGGAAGTACTTCAAATAGACGGTTGTCTCCTCTGACGCCATTTCGCGCGCCCGTGCATATCGTTCGGCGATCACGGTGGCCGGAAAGGGTTTCAGGCTCGGGCTTTCCTTGAGGAGATCGAGGATCGCATCTCGCTGGCCTCGAATGGTGGAGGCCCAGCTCCGCGAGCGATGCTCCGGTTGTTTCTCCCACTTGAGGAGGTGCATCATCAGCACCTCGAGCCGACTGCGGATTTGATGTTTGTCGCTGCGCCCCAAACTCTCGATCTCCTCGGCGACATTCTCCAGATCGACGCGATCGAATTTGCCGGCGCGGATCAGCGCAGCCTGCTCCGCGCTCCACAGCGCGAAGTCCTCTTCGTAGCCCGCAAGCTTCTTGAGATCGATCTTGTTCATGGCGACAAATATACCGCGTTCGGAGCGGTATTTAAACCGCTCCGACAACCGCCCTCAGAACAGGAAATACCGCTGCGCCATCGGCAGCACCGTTGCCGGTTCGCAGGTCAGCAACTCCCCATCCGCCCGCACCTCATAGGTCTCGGGATCGACATCGATCTGCGGCGTTGCCGAGTTGTGGATCATCGAGGCCTTGCTCAGCCCGCCGCGGGTGTTTTCCACCGGCAGCATGCCCTTGGCGACGCCGAGGGTGGCCTGCAGCCCGTCGTCATAGGCCGCCCGGCTGACGAAGGTCACCGAGGAGTTGGTCCTGAGCTTGCCATAGGCGCCGAACATGGGCCGGTAGTGCATCGGCTGCGGGGTGGGGATCGAAGCATTGGGATCGCCCATCGGTGCGGCGGCGATCGAGCCGCCCATGATGATCATCTCGGGCTTCACGCCGAAGAAGGCCGGGCTCCAGAGCACCAGGTCGGCGCGCTTGCCGACTTCTACCGAGCCGATGTGCCGGCTCATGCCCTGGGTGATGGCCGGGTTGATGGTGTATTTGGCGATGTAGCGCTTCACCCGGAAATTGTCGTTGTCGCC
>NZ_JAQGJL010000205.1 GCF_028290645.1 Devosia sp.
CGGTGTTGACGGGGCGGTGACGGGGCGCCGCCCCTAACGGTGGGGCAATTCGGGGTGGGGGTTGAGGGTTCAGTGCGTGGGGTGAAATAGATTTGCGTGAGGCACTGATGGGCTGGTGACTGGGGACCCCCACCCCTGTCCCCTCCCCGCAAGCGGGAGGGAGACCCTCCGATGGTGGCCGGTGATGGGGCAACTACGCGAGCTACAAAGCGTGGGGTTGCCCCGTCCACCGCTCCCCCGCATTGCGGGGGAGGATAAGGGTGCCGCTTATGCGACGCGCTGCTTCTTTTCGGGCCGGGCCCAGGCCGGGAGCCAGTCGCCGTGGGCGGCGAGGAGGTCGTCGGTGAGGTTCCAGATCTGCTCGAGGTCGAGCTCGGCGGCGGTGTGGGGGTCCAGCATCGCGGCGTGGTAGATGTGCTCCTTGTTCTCGGTCATCAGCGCGGCAACGGTCAGTTCCTGCACGTTGATGTTGGTGCGGATGAGGGCCGTGAGCTGGGGCGGCAGGTCGCCGATATAGGTCGGCTGGATGCCCGAGGCGTCGACGAGGCACGGGACCTCGACGGCGGCGTTGTTGGGCAGCGAGGTGATGACGCCGTTGTTGCGCACGTTGCCGTAGATGACGCCGGGCTCGCCCGTCCACACCGAGTTGACGATCTCGGAGGCGTATTCCTTGGACTGCTTGACCTCGATGGTGTTGGCCTTGCGGTATTCCTCGGAGGTGTTCTTCCACCTCGCGATCTGCTCGATGCAGCGCTTGGGGTATTCGTCGAGCGGGATGCCGAACTTCTCGATCAGGTCCTCACGGCCTTCCTTGATGAAGTACGGGGTGTATTCGGCGAAGTGCTCGGAGCTCTCGGTGACGAAGTAGCCCAGCCGGGTGAGCATCTCGTAGCGCACCTTGTTGGGGCATCGCGGGTTCCAGGTCGGCTTGGGCGCCCTGCCCTCGCGATAGGCGCGGACCAGGTCCGGGTAGAGGTCGCGATAGGAGCCGTCGGGCTGGCGGTGCTCGAACTTCAGGTAGAACGCCATGTGGTTGATGCCGGCCGAGCGGTAGCGGATCTCGGAATAGGGAATGTCGAGATCGTGGGCCAATTCCATCGCGGTGCCCTGCACCGAGTGGCAGAGGCCGACCTGCTTGATGGTCGGGTATTTCTCGGCGATGGCCCAGGTGTTGATGGCCATCGGGTTGACGTATTGCAGCATGACCGCGTCGGGGGCGACTTCGAGCATGTCCTCGCAGATCGACCAGAGATGCGGCACGGTGCGGAGGCCCCGCATGATGCCGCCCACACCGAGCGTATCGGCGATGGTCTGGCGCAGGTTGTACTTCTTGGGGATCTCGAAATCGACGACGGTCGAGGGCTCGTAACCACCGATCTGGAAGCAGACGACGACGAAATTGGTGCCGTCGAGGGCTTCGCGCTGGTTCGAGTAGGTGGTCACCGTGGCGGGAACGCCGAGCGTGTTCACCAGCTTGCCGGCGATGATGGCGCTCTCTTCGAGGCGCTGCGGATTGATGTCCATGAGGCGGATCTCGGCCCCGGTGAGGGCCTCGCGCTGCAGGATATCGCCGACAATATTCTTCATGAACACGGACGAGCCGGCCCCGATGAAGGTGATCTTTGGATTGGCCATGAAAGGAGATCTCCGTAAAAGCGTCTACGCGGTCTAGGCCGCGATTTCGAAGGCGGCCCGGACGAGCCGCGAGGTGTATTCGGTCTGCGGGCGCTCGAGCACGTCGGCGACCGGTCCCTGTTCGACGATCTTGCCGTATTGCATGACCATCACCCTGTGGCACAGGGCTTTGACGACTTTGAGGTCGTGGGAGATGAACAGGTAGCTGAGGCCCTTTTCGTCCTGGAGCTTGCGCAGCAGCTCGATGATCTGGGCCTGGACCGAGAGATCGAGCGCCGAGGTCGGCTCGTCAAGCAGGATGAATTCCGGTTCGAGGGCGATGGCGCGCGCGATGGCGAGGCGCTGGCGCTGGCCGCCCGAGAACTCGTGCGGGAAGCGGTTGAGGATGGTGTCGGGCATGCCGGCGTCGCGCAGCGCCTCGCGGACGCGATCGCCGCGCTCGCGGGAGTTGCCGCCGAGCTTGTTGACGATCAGGCCCTCCTCGATGATCTGGCGCACCGACATGCGGGGGTTGAGCGAGGCGAACGGATCCTGGAAGACGATCTGCATGCGGCTGCGCAGCGGGCGCATCTGCTGCCGGTCCTTGTTGTGGATCGGCTCGCCGTCGAAGAAGATCTCGCCGCCCTGGTTGCCGATCAGCCGGATGAGGGCCTGGCCGAAGGTGGTCTTGCCGGAGCCGGACTCGCCGACGAGGCCGAGGGTCTCGTGCTTCTTCAGATTGAGCGACAGCTTGTCGACGGCGACGAGCTCGAAGAAATCGGGCTTGAAGAAGCCGCCGCGCTTGAGCGTGAAGGCGACCTTGACGTCCTTGCCCTCGAGCACGGTGGGGTTGTTGGCAGCGATCGGCCTGGCGGAGCCCCTGGGCTCGGAGGCGAGCAGGTGCCTCGTGTAGCTGTGCTGAGGGTTGGTGAACAGCGCCTCGGTGGCGTTGTGCTCCTGCACGCGGCCGTTCTGCATGACGTAGACGTAGTCGGAGAACTGCCGGACGATGGTCAGGTCGTGGGTGATGAGGATCACCGCCATGCCGTACTTGGCCTTCAGATCCTTGATCAGGTTGAGGATCTGGGCCTGCACGGTGACGTCGAGCGCGGTGGTCGGCTCGTCGGCGATCAGCACGTCGGGGCGGTTGGCGAGCGCCATGGCGATCATGACGCGCTGGCGCTGGCCGCCCGAGAGCTGGTGCGGATACTGGCGCAGGCGGGCGGCGGGCTCGGGGATCTGCACTTCCTCGAGCAGTACGCGAGCGCGAGCCATCGCCTCCCGGCGGCTCATCCTATTGTGGAGGTGGAGGATTTCGACGAGTTGCTGGCCGATGGTGTAGACCGGGTTCAGCGAGCTCATCGGCTCCTGGAAGATCATCGACAGGTCGTTGCCGCGGAGCTTGCGCATCTCGGGCTCGGACAGGGTGATGACGTCCTTGCCCGAGAGGGTGATGCGGGTCTTCGGGCTGATCCTGGCGCGGCGGGTCAGGAGCCGCATGATGGTGCGGGCGGTGACCGACTTGCCGGAGCCGCTTTCGCCGACCAGCGCGATGGTCTCGCCCTTGTGGAGCTGGAAGGACACGTCCTCCACCGCATGCACGGTGCCGCCTTCGACCTTGAAGTCGACGGCGATGTTGCGGGCATCGAGGATCAGCTCGCGGCCGTGGCTGCCGAGGTCGTGGCGCTCGGGCGGGGAGAAGTCGTCGCTGGCAAGATTGGTCATGGCCATACTCAATAGGGGTCGATCGCGTCGCGCAGGCCATCGCCGAGCGCGTTGAAGGCGAAGACGGTGATCAGGACGAAGACGACCGGGCTGAGGATCCACGGATAGGAGCCGATGACCGAGAAGGTGCCGGTATCCTGGAGCATCAGGCCCCACGAGATCAGCGGCGGCTTCACGGCGAAGCCGAGGAAGCCGAGGAAGCTCTCGAGCAAGACGACCGAGGGGATGGCGATGGTCACCGCGACGATGAGGTGGCTCGAGACGTTGGGGAGGATATGGCGCGTGATGATCCGCATGTCGGAGGAACCGACGGCGATGGCGGCGCGCACGTATTCGATGCGGGCCAGCGCCAGGGTCTTCGACCGCACTTCGCGGCTGAGCTGGGCCCAGCCAAGTGCCGCCATCACGCCGATGACGAAGGCGATGAAGATGTTGGATGGGGCGGTGACCGGGATCAGCGAGGTGAGGGCAAGGTAGAGCGGCAGCTGCGGGAAGGCCAGGATGAGCTCGACGAAGCGCTGCACCCAGACGTCGAGCTTGCCCCCGAGATAGCCCGAGGCGATGCCGACGAAGGTCCCGAGCGCGGTGGTCAGGGCCACCACGACCAGCGCAATGGTCAGCGAGATCTGGGAGCCGACGATGCCGCGCGAGAGGATATCGCGGCCGAACTTGTCGGT
>NZ_JAQGJL010000211.1 GCF_028290645.1 Devosia sp.
GTTCCGACGCCGCAGGAGATCATCAAGGTTCTCGACGAATACGTCATTGGCCAGCAACAGGCCAAGCGCATCCTGTCGGTTGCCGTCCACAACCATTACAAGCGCCTGGCCCATGCCGCCAAGGGCACCGACGTTGAGTTGGCGAAATCCAACATCATGCTGATCGGCCCCACCGGCTGCGGCAAGACCCTGCTGGCCCAGACCCTGGCCCGTATTCTCGATGTGCCGTTCACCATGGCGGATGCCACGACCCTCACCGAAGCCGGTTATGTCGGCGAGGACGTCGAGAACATCATCCTGAAGCTCCTGCAGTCGGCCGACTACAATGTCGAGAAGGCGCAGCGCGGCATCGTCTATATCGACGAAGTCGACAAGATCTCTCGCAAGTCCGACAACCCCTCGATCACCCGCGACGTGTCGGGGGAGGGCGTGCAGCAGGCTCTGCTGAAGATCATGGAAGGCACCGTCGCTTCGGTTCCGCCGCAGGGCGGCAGGAAGCACCCGCAGCAGGAATTCCTGCAGGTGGACACGACGAACATCCTGTTCATCTGCGGCGGCGCCTTTGCCGGCCTCGAGCGCATCATCTCGTCGCGCTCCGAAGGCTCGGGCATCGGCTTTGCCGCCGTGGTCAAGGACCCCAAGGACCGCCGCGTCGGCGATATCCTCAAGGAAGTGGCGCCGGAAGACCTGGTGAAGTTCGGGCTCATCCCCGAGTTCATCGGCCGTTTGCCGGTGCTGGCGACTCTCGAGGACCTCGATGAGCCGGCGCTGATCGAAATACTGACCCAGCCCAAGAACGCTCTGGTGCGCCAGTACCAGCGGCTGTTCTCGATGGAAGACGTGGAACTCACCTTCCACGAGGACGCGCTCAAGGCCATCGCCAAGCACGCCATCGAGCGCAAGACCGGCGCCCGCGGCCTCCGCTCGATCATGGAGGGCATCCTGCTCGACACGATGTACGACCTGCCGTCGCTGGACGGGGTCGAGGAAGTGGTGATCAGCGAGGAAGTGGTGAACGGCAAAGACACCCGCCCGCTCTACATCTACGCCGAGCGCAAGAAGGAAGAGGCGCTGTCGACCAGCGCCTGACGCCTTCGTGGCCGAAGTTTCAAAGGCCCCGCCGGTCACCGGCGGGGCCTTTGCTTTGGGCGGCGACGGATGGCATAGGTTCGGCATGACCGACCTCCCACCAGCCTTGTCCGACGCGATCCGCCGCCTTGCCGATGGCCTCGGGCGCAAGGGCCTCGCGGCCAGCGCTGCCACTATGTCCGAGCACTATAGGCAGCGCGGCGCCTCGCGGCAGGTGATCGGTGGCGCCGGAGATGCGCTCGCCTACGCGCTGAGCCGGATGCCGGCGACCTATGCGGCGGTGTCGGCGGTGCTCGACGAACTTCAAGCGCGCGCGCCGGGCTTCACGCCGGAGACGGTGCTGGATGCCGGGGCAGGGCCCGGCACCGCGTCCTGGGCGGTGGCCGAGGTATTTGCGGATGCGTTGCTGACGCTCATGGACCACAACCGGGAGTTCCTCACCCTCGCAGAGGCGATTTCGGGCGATGGCGGCAATGCTCGCGTGGAGTTGATCGAGAATGATCTCGGGCGGTTCGAACTGGGCCGCCGGTTTGGCCTCGTCACCTGCGCCTACGCCCTGACGGAGCTTGGCGACACCGCTTTGCTGGCCGCCGCCGAGCGGCTCTGGCGCCATTGCGACGGCGCCCTGTTGATCGTTGAGCCCGGGCGGCCCCGCGATTACCAGCGGCTGCTGGCCATGCGCCGGCGGTTGATCGAACTCGGCGGCAGGGTGCTGGCACCGTGCCCGCACAAGGCCGAGTGTCCCCTGATCGAGCCTGACTGGTGCCATTTCTCGGTGCGGCTCAGCCGGACGCGCGACCACATGCGAATGAAGGGCGGCACGCTCGGCTACGAGGACGAGAAGTTCAGCTACCTGGTGGTGGCGAGGCCGGGCATCGGCGCGCCGGCGGCAGGAAGGGTGATCCGGCGACCCGAGGAGAACAAGTTCTCGGTGAGTTTGGCGGTCTGTGGGCCAGAGGGTCTTGAGAGCCGGGTCGTCATGAGCCGCGACAAGGCGGCGTTCAAGGCTGCGAAGAAGCTCGAGTGGGGCGACGCCATCTGATAGGTCAGTCGTCTGCTGAATTCCGTACCACGGGTTCACTTGTCGGCGCGCGGGCGGGCGGATAGGCTCCGTCCAAGCGGGGAACCATGAGGAAGAACCATGAAGTTCAATGATATTCTGGGTACCATCGGAAATACGCCTGTCGTCCGGATCAATAAACTCGGGCCCAAGAACGTAAAGCTCTACGTCAAGATCGAGGCCTTCAACCCGCTCGGCTCGGTGAAGGACCGCCTGGCCCTGGGCGTGATCGAAGCGGCGGAGAAGTCCGGGGCGTTGAAGCCGGGACAGACGGTGATCGAGGCCACCAGCGGCAATACCGGCATCGGCCTCGCCATGGTGTGCGCCGCCAAGGGCTATCCGCTGGTGGTGACGATGGCCGAGAGCTTTTCGGTCGAACGGCGGAAGCTCATGCGCTTTCTCGGCGCCAAGGTGGTGCTGACGCCGGCGGCCGAGCGCGCCAACGGCATGATCCGCAAGTCGGAATCGCTGGCCGAGGCCAATGGCTGGTTCCAGACCCGGCAGTTCGAGAACGAAGCCAATCCGGAAATTCACATGCGCACCACCGCGCAGGAAATCCTCCGCGATTTCGCCGACGAGAAGCTCGACTACTGGGTCACCGGCTTCGGCACCGGCGGCACGCTCACCGGCGTCGGCCGCGTGCTGAGGGACAAGAGCCCGAACACGAAAATCGTCGTGGCGGAGCCCGAGGGCGCGCCCATGCTGACCAGCGGCGAGGCGCAGGAGCGTCGCGCCGACCACGCCGCGACCGGCAGCCATCCGGCGTGGAAGCCGCATCCGTTCCAGGGCTGGAGCCCCGATTTCATCCCGTGGATCACCAACGAGGCGGTGACCGAAAAGTTGTTCGACCAGATCCTGACCATTGCCGGCCCGGACGCGATGAAGCAGTCGCAGCTGCTCGCCCAGAAGGAAGGCATATTCGTCGGCATCACCGCCGGCGCCACCTTCGCCGCGGCGCTGAAGGTGGCGGAAAGCGCGCCGGACGGCTCGACCATCCTCGCGATGCTGCCCGACACCGGTGAGCGCTACCTCTCGACGCCGCTCTTCGCGGATGTGCCGGCGGAGATGACCCCGGAAGAGGAAGCGATCTCGGTCTCGACCCCGGGCCAGCAGCTGCCGCCGAAGGTGGCGGCTTAGGGACGGAACGGCCCCATCGTCCCCTCTCCCCTCAGGGGAGAGGGCCCACTCAGTGGCAGCATCCAGCGATGCTGCCACATCTCCGCCGGAGGAGGGATCCTCACCCCTCATCTGGCGCTACGCGCCACTTTCTCCCTTGAGGGGAGAAGGGAAGGGGGGCCGGCAGATCAGGTCCGGGCGTGGGCTCCGTCTTAACTCTCCCTTCGGGGGAGAGGTCGACGCGCAGCGTCGGGTGAGGGGCCTTCCCCTCGCTCAGCGTTTGCGGCAAGGCCCCCTACCCTGATCCTCTCCCCAGGGGACGCGGGGGGACAGTTCTCCGCTATGCCGCCACCTGCGGCACCGGTCCGACATACCTGGACTTCGGCCGGATCAGCCTGCCATTCGCCAGTTGCTCGCGCGCGTGGGCAATCCAGCCGCCGACGCGGCCGGCTGAGAATACTGCGGTGAACGTGTCACGCGGAAAGTCCAGCGCCTCGAGCAGCAGCACGGAGAAAAAGTCGACGTTGGTGACGAGGATCCGGTCAGGCTTGTGCCGCTGCAGGGCGGCGAGCGCGGCCGTCTCGATCGCGGTGGCGTAGCCGATGCGCGACATGTCGATGGTGCCGCTCTCGCTGAGCCGGCGGAGCGCGGTCTTCAGCGCATCGGCCCGCGGGTCGCGCACACGGTAGATGCGGTGCCCGAACCCCATCAGGCGGCGGCCGCTCGCCAGTTCGCCCTCGATCCAGGCCGTTGCGTTGTCGGCATTGCCGATTGCGTCGAGCATGTCGAGCACCGGGCCGAGCGCGCCGCCGTGCAGCGGCCCCTTCAGGGCGCCGAGCGCCGCCAGCACTGAGGAGTTGAGCCCGGCAAGCGTCGACGCGACCACCCGGGCGGCGAAGGTCGAGGCGTTGAGGCCGTGCTCGGCGACGGCGAGGAGATAGGTGTCGAGCGCCGACGCTGCGGCCGGCGCGGGACGAGCGCCGGTCAGCATCTGCAGCATGTCCTCGCAATGACCCAGGGACGGGTCGGGGGCGATCGGCGCGAGGCCGCGCTGCTGCCTGATGAGGGCAGGGAGGATAACCGCGGGCCCCACCGCGAGGAGCAGGGCGGTCTCCAGATCAGACCTGTCGGGCAGCGTCGCGATCAATGCCCGCATCGCGTCGTAGGCAGGCCGGTCGGCGAGGAGCGGAAGCTGCGCACGGACCGACTTGAAGACCGTTGCCCTTGCCTCGGCGAGCGGGCCGCGAAGATCGCCGGGTAGGTCCGGGAAGAACCCATCCCACAGCAAAGCCAGCACATCCTCGAAGCGGCTGCCGGCCAGCGCCTCGAGCGGCTGGCCGCGGATGATCAGGCGGCCGGCCAGGCCGTCCACATCGGAAAGCACGGTTTCTGCGGCAATGACGTCTTCGAGACCGTCGTTCATTTTGGGCTCCTAAGCTGTTTCCATCCAACGATAGGCGGGCTAACATTGACGTCAATCTTGACGAAATCGATCAATGTGAGGCCGCCATGTGGCTCAGCGCAACCGAGGCACTGGCCCGGCTCGGCAGCAAGCCGCAGTCGCTCTATGCCAATGTCAGCCGCGGGCGCATCCGGGCGAGGCCCGACCCCGTCGACAGCCGCCGGAGCCTCTACAGCGAAGAGGATGTGGACCGGCTGGCGTCCCGGGCCCGCGGCCGCCGCAGCGCGGCCGTGGTTGCGTCCGACGCGATCAGCTGGGGCGATCCCGTCCTGCCGTCGGCCATCTCGACCGTCAGCGGCGGGCGCCTCTACTACCGCGGTGTGGACGCGGTGGAGCTGGCCGAAACGGCCACGCTGGAAGATGTCGCGACGCTTCTCTGGGACGGGCCGTGGACCATGCCGGCAGCCGCTAGACGCCCCGCCGGTCCAACCCCGATGGCCGCCGCTTTTGCCACCCTCGCCGAGCGCGCCGTGTCTGGTACTCCGAGTTCCGAGCTCGGCCCGTGGGAACTGCGCGCCGATGCCGCAGGGGTGCTCGCCTCATTCGCCGATGCGCTGCTGGGCGGCGGCAGCGGCCCGCTGCACGTCCGTCTCGCGGCCAGCCTGGGACGCCCCGAGCTCGCCGATATCCTGCGTCGGGCACTGGTGCTGCTGGCCGACCACGAACTCAACACCTCCACCTTTGCCGCCCGCGTCACAGTGTCCACCGGCGCATCGCTGGCTGCCGGCGCGCTCGCCGGCCTCGCCGCCTTCTCCGGTCCGCTGCACGGCAACGCTGCCGCGGCGGTGCTGGCGTTCGCCATCGACATCGGCCCGCAGGGTGCCCGCGCCCCCGAAGCCCTGCGGGACTGGCTCGGCGAAGGCCGCGTCATTCCGGGCTTCGGGCATCGCCTCTACCCGCGCGGCGATGTGCGGGGCGAGGCCCTGCTGGCTGCCATCGACATACCGCCGAATTTCCGCACTCTCAGGGCCGCCGGAGAGAAACTTGTGGACGAACGGCCGAACATCGATTTTGCGCTTGCAACGATGAGCGCCGCGTACGACTTGCCGCGCCATGCGGCCTCCACCATATTTGCTCTTGCGCGCACCGTCGGGTGGCTTGCGCATATGCTGGAACAGGCGGCAACCGGGGAGTTGATCCGCCCACGGGCGCGCTATGTCGGCCCCGCCATACGGGCCCGTTAAGCGCGACTGCGTAGCGCACGGTTGATGCAAGGCCGGCACACAGTGGCGCCGCATTGCGAGGATAACCGTGATTACGGGTAGGTTGACTTGCCCTTTGGCGCTGAGACCCTATCTACTCTGCAGAATCAGGCTCGCCGCCCATCGTGGGGACCAGCCAGATTGCTAGACGGCGCGGGCTCGCCTTCCCTCCCTAGAGCTCTGCGTCCAGGAAAGGACCAAATATGTCGGACGTTACCCAAAGCGGCGCGGGATTTGATCGCGATCGGGTTTACCCGGTGCTACCGCTACGCGATATCGTTGTCTTTCCGGGCATGATCGTGCCGCTCTTCGTCGGCCGTGAAAAGTCGGTGAAGGCGCTCGAAGAGGTAATGCGTGACGACAAGCACATCCTCGTCGTCACCCAGAAGAATGCCCAGGACGACGATCCGTCGCCTGATGAGATCTATTCAACCGGCACCATCGCTTCGGTGCTGCAACTGCTGAAGCTGCCGGACGGCACCGTGAAGGTGCTGGTCGAGGGCCTGCGTCGCGCCAAGATCGACCAGTACCTGCAGACCGTCGACTACTTCGAAGCCGAAGCGACGACGCTGCCGGAACCCGAGGAAGACGAGACCGAACTCGAAGCGCTGGCGCGTTCCGCCCAGAGCGAGTTCGAGAACTACGTCAAGCTCAACAAGAAGATTTCGGCCGAGGTGGTCAACGCCGTAAGCCAGATCACCAACCATTCCAAGCTCGCCGACACCATCGCCAGCCACCTGGTGATCAAGATCGAGCAGAAGGAAGACCTGCTCGGCACCACCGCCGTGGCCGAGCGGCTGCAGAAGATCCTCGCCCTCATGGAAGGCGAGATCGGCGTGCTGCAGGTGGAAAAGCGCATCCGCAGCCGCGTCAAGCGGCAGATGGAGAAGACCCAGCGCGAGTACTATCTCAACGAGCAGATGAAGGCGATCCAGCGCGAGCTGGGCGACGGCGAGGAAGGCTCCAACGAGCTGACCGAGCTCGAGGAGAAGATCAAGAAGACCAAGCGTTCCAAGGAAGCGCGGACCAAGGCCGACGCCGAGCTCAAGAAGCTCAAGTCCATGAGCCCGATGTCGGCCGAAGCCACCGTCGTGCGCAACTATCTCGATACGCTGCTCGGCCTGCCCTGGGGCAAGAAGAGCAAGGTCAAGCGTGACCTGGTCCTCGCCGAAAAGGTGCTGGACGAAGATCACTACGGCCTCGAGAAGGTCAAGGAACGCATCCTGGAATATCTGGCCGTGCAGGGCCGCACCGGCACCCTCAAGGGTCCGATCCTCTGCCTCGTCGGCCCTCCAGGCGTCGGCAAGACCTCGCTCGGCAAGTCGATTGC
>NZ_JAQGJL010000236.1 GCF_028290645.1 Devosia sp.
GCATCCACTCGATGACCGAGATCATCAAGGGACTGCTGGAGAAGGGCCTGAGCGACTGGAGCCAAGTGGCGTTTGCCACGGACGACAGGAGCGCCACGCTGACGCTCGAGACCGGCGCGACCGACCACAATGTGCGCACCGCCATCGCCGCCGGGCTGTCGCCCGAGATCGCCATCCAGTGCGTCACCCTCAACCCGGCGCGGCACATGCGGCTGACCCCGTGGGTCGGCTCGATTGCGCCGGGGCGCTTCGCCGACATGGTGCTGCTGGAGGACGTGGCGTCTCTGAAGATCGGCAAGGTGTGGGCCGATGGCGGGCAGGTCTCCGAGGGGACGAAGTACGTCCCCGCGGTACCCGACATCGCCTGGCCGGAATGGGCGACGCGGACCATCAACATTGGGCGCGAGATCAAGGCCGAGGATTTTGCGATCAAGGCCCCGGCAGAGAGGCGGACCGTGCAGGCGGCGGTGCTGCGGCCGTTCCACTGGCACCCGGAGTTCCTGACCATGGAGCTGCCGGTGGCGGATGGTGAGGTGCAGCGGCTGGAGTCGGAAAACCTCACCAAGTTCGCCATCGTCGATCGCTTCAGTGGCGAGGGGAAAGTCGCAAAGATGTTCTGGCGCGGTTGCGGGCCGCGCGATCCGGATACCGCGCTCGCCTGCTCGGTGGCGCACGACAAGCACAATATCTGGACCTGCGGCTCGTCCGACGCGGCCATGGCGCTGGCGGTGAATACCTTGCGCGAGACGCAGGGGGGCTGGGCGCTGGTGCACCGGGGTAAGGTCACGGCGACGGTGCGCTTCGAGATCGGCGGGTTGATGAGCAAACGCCCGGCGGCGGAGCTGGACGCGGACATGCAGGCGCTCTACCGGGCGGCGGAGAAGGTCGACTGGATGTATGAGCCGACCTTCCGGCCGCGCTGGAACCCGGGATTCCCGGAACGCCTGATGTTCGCGACGCTGACCTGCGCGCCCTGGACCTGGGTGCTGGTGGCGCCCTCGCCGCTGGCGCCGGAGGGGTTCGTGAACGTGGCGACGGGAGAGGTGCATCCGGTGGTTTGGTGAGGCTATCGGACGGCCGGTGGCTGTGGGGTCCACACGCGTCCAGCCCATCGCGTCAAGTACAACAACCCGGTGAAAACCCCCTACGAAACCGCTTTACTAAAGCGCTTGCGCCGATCTAGCTTACCTAGGCGAGCGGGGGTGAGATGGCCACGATTCATGACGTAGCGCAGGATGCCGGGGTGTCGCCCACCACGGTGTCGCGCTATTTGAACCATCGCATCGAGCTGCCGCCCACCACCTCGGCGCGCATCGACGCGGCCATTGCGCGACTCGATTACCGCCCGAACCTCCTCGCCAAGCGCCTCTCGACCGGCAAGACCGAGGCGGTGGGCCTGGTGACCCCGGAAATCCGCGAGCCGTTCTTTGCCGAGCTGGCCTCGGCCTTCGAGGACGAGGCCGATCACCACGGCTACACCGTGTTCATGTCGTCGACCCGCTCCGACCGCGACCGCGAGATCGCCTCGCTCGAGCGGCTGCACGACCGGCATGTCGATGGACTGCTGATGATGACCAACACCACCGATGACGGCACGCTCGCCGCGCTGATCGGCAGGCGCAAGAACGTCGTCATCGTCGATGAGGATATCCCCGGCGTCAGCGTGCCGCGGCTGTTCGTCGAAAACACCGAGGGCGCCTATGCCGCGACGCGGCACCTGATCGAGGCCGGCCATCGCCGCATCGCCTATATCGGCGGCCCGCACGGCCTGTTCACGGTGACCGAGCGGCGCGAGGGTTTCCTGACGGCGATGAACGAGGCGGGGATCGCGGTGCGCCCCGAATATGTCGCCATCGGCAGCTTCGCGGCTGAACTGGCGCGGGCCGCGACGAAGAAATTCCTCGAGCTGCCGCTGCCGCCGACGGCGATCTTCGCCTCCTCGGACTATCTCGCCATCGGCGCGGTGATGGGGCTGCGCGATGCCAATGTGAGCGTGCCCGACGAGATGTCGCTGATCGGCTTCGACGACATCGCGCTCGGCGCCTTGCTGACCCCGCCGCTGACCGCCATCCGCCAGCCGGTCGAGGCGCTGGGACGGCAGGGCTTCCTGACGCTCCTGGCGTTGCTCAACGGCGAGGCGCCGCCGATGCTGACGCGGCTGCCGGTCGAACTCATCCGGCGCCAGTCTGTCGCCGCACCAACCAGCAAGGACTTTAGAGCGTGAGCAAGCGCGTACTGATCGCCGGGGAATCCTGGGTTACCCATTCGATCCACACCAAGGGCTTCGACAGTTTTACCACCACCGAATACAACGAGGGGGTTCGGTGGTTGAAAGCAGCGCTCGAGGGCGGTGGCTGGGACGTGACGTTCCTGCCCAACCATCTCGCGGCGCGCGATTTTCCGCAGACGCGGGAGGCGCTGGCCACGTATGACGTGGTGATGTTATCCGATATCGGAGCCAACACGCTGTTGCTCCATCCCGACACCTTCGTGCGCTCGGTGCCGCTGCCCAACCGGCTGGTGTCGCTGCGCGACTATGTGAAGAACGGCGGCGGGCTGGTGATGATCGGCGGCTACCTCACCTTCCAGGGCATCGAGGCCAAGGGCAAATATGCCGGCTCGCCGGTCGAGGAAGCCCTGCCGGTGATGCTCCACCATCACGACGACCGGGTCGAATCGCCGCAGGGCGTCGTCCCGCATGTCGGCGACAACCCCACGCACCCGATCCTCGCCGGCGTCTCCGGCGAATGGCCGGCGCTGCTCGGCTACAACGAGGTGGCGGCCAAGCCCGACGCCGAGGTGCTGGTGCGGGTCGGCGGCGATCCGCTGGTCGTCGCGGGGACCTATGGCGAGGGGCGCTCGGTGGCGTTCACCTCCGATTGCGGCCCGCACTGGGCCCCGCCGCCCTTCGTCGACTGGGCGGGCTATGCGCCGCTGTGGAACGGTATCGCCAACTGGGTTGCGAAGAACGAGGCCGGCAAATGACCAAGGTGAAGCAGGCCCCCGATCCCTGGCAGCGCACCACCACCGAGAATGGCTTTCCGGCCGACGAGGTGATCTCTGCGCTGCAGAAATCCATCCGCCGCGGGCTCGTGGAGAACGCGCTGCTCTTGGGCTGGGAGATGTATCTGACCAGCCCCGAGATGGAGCAGAAGCTCTGGGACCGGCTGGCGGTGATCTCGGTGGAGGATGTCGGCTTCGGCAATCCCGATGCGCCGGTGCTGGTCGATACGCTCTATCGCACGCACCAGCGGTTCGATCGGCCGACGCATGACCGGTTCCTGTTCGCGGCGCATGCCATCCGGGTGATGGCGATGGGGAAGAAGGATCGCACCACCGACGACATGGTCAACTGGGCCAAGCACGCCATGGCGTTCGGGGAGCGGATGCCGGAGATCCCGGATTTCGCGGTCGACATGCATACCGGGCGGGGCGAGGCCATGGGGCGGGACTACCTTTACTTCATCGAGGAAGCCAGCAAGGTGTCGCCCGAGATCGAGGGGCGGGACGTCAAGTATCGGGAGTGGATCCTGGCGGCGTTGAGGGCGGGGAAGCTGACGTAAACTGAGAGAGACGATCCCTCCCGGCCTCCCCCATAGAGGGGGAGGTGAAGAGTCGGGGCTGTGGCTCAATGGTGCCAAGCACTGGATGCGGCACCCTCTCCCTTTATGGGGGAGGATGGGAGGGGGCCGTCTGCCGGAGGTCATACCGAGAGGCGCGCACAGCGCCCGAACTGGAGGAGAGAGCATGCGCGCAGCTGTCGCCGTACTCGGCATTTTCGTCGCGGACCTGGCGTTTCGGGCGCCGCGCCTGCCGCTGATGGGCGAGACCATCCTGGGGCAGGGGTTCAAGGATGGGCCGGGCGGGAAGGGCTCGAACCAGGCGATTGCCGCGGCCCGGGCGGGGGGCGATGCGCGGATGATCACCCGCATCGGCCGCGACACCTTTGGCGAGATGGCGCAAAAAGCCTGGGCGGCGGACGGGATCGATATTTCCGCCGTAGTGATCGACGAGACGCTGCCGACCGGCGCGGCGTTCATCTTTGTTTCGACCGAGACCGGCAACAACGCCATCATCGTCGAGAGTGGGGCCGCGGCGATGCTGTCGCCAACCGATGTGGCTGCAGCGGAGCGGACCATTGCCACCTCCAAGGTGCTGGTGACGCAATTCGAGCAGCCGGTGGAAACGGCGATCGCCGGCCTGTCGCTGGCGCGGAAGCACGGGGTGATCACCATTCTCAACCCGGCGCCGGCGGTGGCGGTGGACGATGCGATCTACGCGCTCTGCGATTACGTCACCCCGAACGAGACGGAAGCCGCGACACTGACCGGCCTCAAGGTCGAGACCGAGGCCGAGGCACTTGCCGCGGCGACGGAACTCGTCCGCCGTGGCGCGAAGAACGCGCTGATCACGCTCGGGGAGAAGGGCGCGCTGCTCCATGGCGAGGCCGGGACGCACATGGTGCCGGCGTTCAGGGTGGAAAAGGTGGTCGAGACCACCGGCGCCGGCGATGCCTTCAACGGCGGCTTCGCCGTGGCGCTGGCCGAGGGCATGTCGCCGGTCGATGCCGTGCGCTTCGGCTGCGCCACTGCGGGGCTCTCGGTGCAGAAGCCGGGGACTGCGCCCTCCATGCCCAGCCGCGCCGAGATCGAGGCGATGCTGGCATCCTAGCCGCGGCCATCCGCGTGCTTCGGACATTCCACCGGAGACGGGTCTGCCAACTAGTACTCAAGCACTATACAGGCGCTGCCACGTAATGGTATACGAATTACTAGCGTCGATCTAAGAGTTCTTGTGTACCGGTGGGCAACCATGCACCAGACGCGAGTAAGTGTAGCACTAGTCGATGATCATCCCGTCCTGCTGGAGGGAATGAGGGCGCTGTTTGCGCGCCAGCCCGCCTTCAGGGTGGTTGCCACGGGCGTCTCGGCCAGCGACGCCCTGAGCATCGCCGAAACCCACCGCCCGGATATCCTGTTCCTTGATCTAAGCATGCCGGGCGACGTCTTCGCCGCGATCGCCGAGATCGCCCGCCGCTTCCACCCGACCAAGGTGATCATCTTCACGGCCTTCGCCAGCGTCGATTCCGCCACGCGGGCGCTGGAGGCGGGAGCGGCCGGCTTCGTGCTGAAGGGGGCGCTGGCCTCCGAACTGTTCGACGCCATCGCCCATGTGCGCCGCGGGGAAATGTTCATCACCCACCAATATGCCAGCCAGGTGCTGGTCGGGCTCAGGAGCCGCGCGCCGCGGGAGGCGGTCAACGGCGCGCTGAAGCTGAACCTGCGGGAAAAGCAGATCGTCGGCCATCTCCTCCAGGCCAGGACCAACCGTGAGATCGCCTCGAGCCTTTCGATCAGCGAGCAGACGGTGAAGCGCTACATGACCAACCTCATGCTGAAGCTGAATGCGCGCAGCCGGGTCGATGTGGCCGTCCAGGCCCAGCGCAACGGCCAGCTCGACTAGACCGCCGGATCGCCCCGGCGTTCTGAATTGCGGGCGCCGTCCTGCTCCGGCAGTGGCCCGATGTCCGTGGGCCTGAGACTTCAGTTACCCCGCCCATTGGGACTTTCGGACCTCACGGCCGCGAGCCACATCCTGTAGCCTTGGCCCTCTATCTGGAGCGAACCGGAGGCAGATGCGATGCTCAAGATCTCGAAGCAGATTGGCGTGCTTGCAACGACGCTTGCCCTGACGGCCCTCGCCACCGCGGCGGCGCTATCGGCCCCCTCGGTCATTGTGGTGACGCTCGCGGACGGGGCCGATGCCGGCATGGCAACGGACATGGCGATGCCTGCCGACATGGCGGGACCCCCGATGACCATCACGGCGTCCTCGGACAAAATTGGCCCGGGCGAGGTCACCTTCTCGGTGGCAAACCAATCCAGCGAGCTCATCCATGAGATGATCGTGGCGACCGTGCGGGACCCGTCCGCTCCGCTCTCCTACATAGATGCCGACTTTCAGGTCGACGAGGATGCCATCCAGGTCCTCGGGGAAGTTCCCGATCTCGAGCCGGGAAAATCCGGAGAACTGACGCTTGCCCTCGACCCGGGCACCTATGTGTTGTTCTGCAACATGCCCGGTCACTACAAGGCCGGCATGTGGGCCACCATCACGGTCGAATAGCCCGAGCCTGTCGCGGCGCAACATATGTCGGGATGCAGCATGACTTCGGGAGCTGAAGCGCTGGTCCGTCCCCGCTTCCGCTGGGCGATGGTGTCGGCGGTCGCCATTGCTCTTGCAGCAGTGCCGGCCGGCGTCGCGTCCGGCGGGGAGCCGATAGACTGTGTGATCTATAGCGGCCAGACGCTCGGCGAGTGTCTCCTGATCCCGCCCGCGACTCCGGCCCCTGCACCAGCCCCGGCGTCGCGCGGCAGGGTCGCAACTGTCCCCGGCAAGTGTAACGTAGGGATTGATCATCGATCGTCTGCTGCATGGCTGGGTGTTCAAACAATCGAGAGCCAAAGTCTGCAGTCAAGGAATTGATTTGCTTATCGTGAGGGGCGGTGTGTTTATAGCGTTGTTGGCTGGGAGGTAGTAAATGTCGGACCCCGTCACGGTTGCGTTCGTCGACGACCATCCGCTGCTGCTGGATGGAATTGGCGCTCTGTTCTCGCGCCGGGGATACCGCGTTGTCGGCAAGGGTAGCTCTGCTGATGCCGCCCGCTCGATCGCAACGGCCTTCGCCCCTTCGCTGATCTTCGTCGACCTCAGCATGCCCGGCGATCCCTTCGGCGCCATCAGCGAGATCGCCACGCAGGGCCGAACCAAGGTGATCGTTTACACCGCGGACAGCAGCGTGGACGTCGCACTGCGTGCCCTCGATTTCGGGGCCAGCGCCTTCGTCGTCAAGGACAGCATCTCGAACGAACTGTTCGATGCGGTCGAGGCGGTCCTGCGCGGCGAGGTGTTCATCTCGCGCGCCCATGCAGGCAGGATACTGACCGGGCTGAAGAACCGCGCCACACGCGAAAACGCCGAGCGTGGGGCGAAGCTGAGTGACCGCGAAAAGCAGGTTGTCGAACTGCTGCTCAAGGCAAGGTCCAACAAGGAAATCGCGCTCACCCTGTCGATCAGCGAGAAGACCGTGAAGCACCACATGTATAGCCTGATGAGCAAGCTTCATGCCCGCAACCGCGTGGAAGTGGCGCTCGCTGCCCAGCACCAGCTGCACATGACCTGACGGCGAAGTCAGGCCTCGGGATCGATCGGCAGGGCGACATAGATGCGCGTGCCGCGCCCGGGCCTCGAATGCACGCTGATCTTGCCCTTCAGGGCCTTGACGCGATTGCGCATGCCGACGAGCCCCAGGCCCTTGTGCTGGCCCTCAGTGGGATCGAAGCCCTCGCCGCTGTCCAGCAACATGATTCTAAGCCGGCCCTGCGAGGCCCCGGCTATCACGTGCTGGCCCTTGCCGCCGCCATGCCGGTGGCTGTTGTTCAAGCCCTCCTGGACGATCCGGTAGCAGCAGATCTTCACCGCCGGGGGCGCATCTTCGGGCAGGGTCTTGAGGGTGAGCTTGACGATGCCGCCGGTCGTCGCCTCGTAGCGGCTGACGGCCATTTCGAAGACATGCGGCAGGGAGGCGGTGGGGATTTCGGGGAGGATCAGCCCGGTCGAGATGTTGCGCAATTCGGCATAGAGCGCCTTGGCCAGCTGGATCGTGCTGGCCGACGCATGCAGCGTCGTGTCGTTGCTGTCGATCGGCTCGTCGGACATCTGGCCGTCGCGACCATATTGCAGCGACAGCATCAGCGAGCTGAGGGTCTGGATCGGCCCGTCATGGATATCGGCCCCGATGCGCGACAGGTAGTTCTCGTTGGTTTCGCTGGCGTCCACGCGGGCATGCTCGGCCACCCGGCGCAGCGCGTTGTTCTGGCTCGCCAGCTTGCTGGCGGCGTTGACCTGCCGTTCGAGACTTTCGCGCTGCTGCTGGATCGTGCGGCTCCCCTGCGCCACGATCAGCAGCAGCAGCGACAGCATCGAGGTGGTGATCGCCGCCACGATCCCCCAGGTGAAGACGCGGGTCGCATGCTGTTCCTCGATCATCGCAACGGCGCTCTGGTAGAACTCGCCGACCGCGATGATCTGGCTGGTGCCGGTCCGGTAGAGCGGCGCATAGACCTCGAGGAGCCGGATGTTGTCCGCGGGAGCAACGCCCTGGATCACCTCGTCTAGCTCCTCGAAATGCTGTGCCAGCTGGCCGCTGGCGGCCACCCGGATCTGCTCTTCGGCGCTCTCGAAGGGAGGGATGTTCTTGTGCGAGGAGTAGACCAGCGTCCCGTCGAGCCGCCAGATCTTCAAGAGGATGAAGCGCTGCCGCAGGTCCTCGGTGGCAAGAAGCCGGTCAAGCGGCTGTTCGGCCTCTGCCGACATGGCGCCCGCGGGGGGCAGGTCCTGGACGAATGGCTGGAGGAATGCCTGCAGAAAGATCGCGCCGGCCTCGGCCGCACTCTTCGTCGTGCTCTGCTCGATGCGGTCGCTGGCCCAGTTGCCCAGGACGATCATGGCCACCACCACCACGGGAGCCGCGACCATGAGGAAGCGCACCGACAGGCTGGTCTCGCTCCACCGGCGCCGCAATCTGCGGGGCAGATAGGACCAAAGTCGGGCCGCTAGTCGGACAGAAGGCCGATTGGTCGAGCGAGTCCTCAGTTGCACCATCTGATAGGACTTCCTTACCTCGCCCTGACATGGGTGGCAGTTCTACTGTCTAGCGTGGAATTGGCGTTGTTCAGACTTGCACAAGAACAATCGCCAAAACAATGGGAGACAGAGATGCCGTCGGTCCGCGCGTTCAACATTACCCTCAGCGATACCAACTTTCTGCTCGACCAGTTGCGGCAGACTATCGTCGTCGTGCGCTACGACGCCAACGGGCAGGCCGTTTTCGGGTACGTCAACTCGCTCGGGGCCACCGTTGAGCTCGGCACGTTCGGCACCTTCGACCCGCTCGCCGTCACCGACCCGACGAACGGCAATGCCCTGATCTACGACGGCGCCCGCGACCCGACCGGCATCCGCATCCTCCACGGTTTCTTCAACAACCTCACCGGAACGCCTGGATCGCCCGCCGCCTGGAAGTGGGGCTCGGCCGACGAGCCGTTCCCGCGCCTGACCCCTGCCCAGTACAATCACTATGTCCACCAGGTGGTGAGCAACGCGGCGCTGACCAGCACGGCATTCGCCAACTACCTGGCCGCCCATCCCAACCTGCCGGCGCCCCAGGCCGACAGCACGGCGCTCTACGCCGACCCCAGCACGTCGGTGGTCGACTACACGCCGCGCATGATCACCCAGACGATCTCCTCATCGTACATGCAGCATGCAGCGGGGGTCGCCGACAGCGCTTTCGCGCGCGCCGATATCGCGACCGACACCTTCACCGAGACCATCACCCGCGCCGACGGCACCACCGAGGTGGTGGAAGAGAGCGTCATCCGAAACCAGAACACCTTGCCGGGCGACCCCTCCACCAGCGGCATCTTCACCCTGTTCGGCCAGTTCTTCGACCACGGGCTCGACTTCATCGACAAGGGCGGCCAGGGCGCCAAGATCGTCATCGCGCTCGATCCGAGCGATCCGCTCTACCGGGCGCCCGGCACCAACGGTGCGGGCGACCCTGGAAACCTCACCATCACCATCTCGCGCGCCACGCCGGACGGCTACACCTTCCTCGATATCCACGGCCGGCCGGTCTCGATCGCCGGCGCCGACGGGGAGTGGAACACCGAGGACGACCTGGCCTCGATCGCCGACCTGGGCGCCGACGGCGTTGTGGGCGGCGGCGACGACACCCCGACCGGCTTCCAGACCCAACCCAGTGCAGCCAACTACACCAACCACACCTCGCCCTATATCGACCAGAGCCAGAGCTACGGGTCGGACCAGCAGGTCACCAACCTGCTGCGCGAATGGGTGCAGGACCCCAATACCGGCGCCTGGCGCCCGGGCGCCGAGCTGTTCGACGGTCATCAGATCAAGCAATATACCACCGCGGCCTTCGGGACGACGACGCGGACCGTGCCCACGCTCAGCGAGCTCAGGGCTCACCTCGCCGCCACCGGCCGCGGTGACGCAGACAGCGCGCTGACCTGGGACGACATCGGCAACCTTCGGGCGCGCGACGCCGCCGGCAACGTCCTCGACACCAATGGCACCTCCGCCGGTGGCTATGTCTATACCGGCCAGGCACTGCTGCTGGACATGAACCCCCATTTCGACAATGCGCCGCTGCGGCTGACGCAGGCGCATGTCGACGCCCTCAATACAGCCGTCGGCCTGCCGGCCGGGACCCTCCACTTCTATGGTACGCTCGCCGGCGAGACGGTGGCCGCCAACATGGGCCAATTGACCGACGGCACGAACATCGGGGCGTTCGCGCTGGCCCCATGGGTGAACTTCGCCAACTTCAGCATCACCGCGGCGGACCCGGCGGTCTATGACGCCATCAGCACTATCCTCATGGACTCGGTCGGCGATCACTACATCGCCGGCGACGGCCGGGCGAACGAGAATTTCGGTCTTACCTCGCTGCACCACGTGTTCCACGAGAACCACAACGTCCAGCTGATCGAGGTCGAGGCCAACATTCTCGCCCAGACCGATGCTGCACTCCGCCACGGCTTCCAGCTCGCCGTCACCGGGAGCGCCCCGACCGGAGCCGGCGTGACGGTAGTCGGCGGGCACTACGAGGATGCCAACGGCAACTACACCAATGCAGCGGGTGCGGTCTCCTGGGATCCCGACAAGCTGTTCGAGGTCACCAAGCTCATCAACGAGATGGAATACCAGCACGTCGCCATCGACCAGTACGCGCGGCTGGTGACGCCGGACCTGCCGGAATTCGTCACCTACGATTCCAGCATCAATGCCGACATCACGCTCGAATACTCGCAGGCCGCCTTCCGCTTCGGGCATTCGCAACTGCGCGAGACCATCGACGCCATCGATCCCAACGGCATGGTGACGAAGTTCGCGCTGGCGGGAGCGTTCCTCAATCCTGCGCAGTTCGCGGCCGTCGGCGCCGCGGACATCCTCCACGGCATGTCGCAGCAGGTTTCGAACGAGATCGACGAGTTCCTGACCCCGGCCATGCAGCAGTCGCTGCTCGGCCAGGCGCTCGACCTCGGGGCCATCAACATTGCCCGGGCGCGCGATGTCGGACTGCCCACGCTCAACGAAACGCGGCGGGCGCTGCATGATGCGCTGGTGGCCGAACGCGCCACCGATCCCAGCACCCCGCACCACACCAACCTGATCGTGGATGCGCTCAATCCCTATACCAGCTGGGCCGACTTCGGCTCGCAGATGCTGCACCCGGAATCGCTGGTCAACTTCATCGCCGCCTATGCGTTCGACGGCGATCTGGCGAAGGCCGAGGCGATCATCGGGCTCGACGCGGGCACCATTCTCGAAGGTTCGACCGAAGCTGAGGGCTTCACCTACGATCAGGCGGTGAACTTCCTCAACGACTCACTCGCTTCGGGCGATCCGCTGGCAGCGGGCGCCAACGCCTTCAACGACATCGACCTGTGGATCGGCGGCCTGGCCGAGGTCCACGTCTTCACCGGGCAGGTCGGCTCCACCTTCAACGCCATCTTCGAGGACCAGATGGAGCGGCTGATGGATGGCGACCGGTTCTACTACATCTACCGGCTCGGCATGTCGGGCGCCGGCGCCCTGCTGCAGGACACTGACCTCGGCCACACCATTGTCACCGAGCAGTTCCGCGACCTCATCGAGCGCACCACCGGCGTGCTGCACCTCAACGGCGACGTGATGGGCTACGCCGACAGCTATATCGAGCTCGGCAGGTCCTTCGTCCCCGGCCAGAACCTCCTCGCCTACAAGGGCGAGCTCATCCACAATTCCGCTGGCCTCGAGGTCACCGCCAACCAGGGCGACATCAAGTACATGTTCGATGGAACCGCCTGGGTTCCCATCCTCGCGGACTTCAAGACCGCCCACAATTACGGCGACCAGGTTGCGGCGCAGCAGATCGGCATCTACTCGGGCCCGGGCGGCGCGACGAGCGGCAATGGCGGCGTGATTACCAAGTCGGTCGCCGACCTCGGGATCGTCAACCAGCAATATATCCGCGACTTCCGGCCCAATCTCGGTGCCAATGACGATGGCACCGACAACCAGGGGTTCGACTCCCACGAAGTCCTCTCCGGCACCGACTACCGGGATTTCATCCTCGCCGGCAACGGCGATGACACGGTGTACGGCGACAAGGGCGACGACATGCTCGACGGCGGTGGCGGCGCCGACCATCTCTATGGCGGCGACGGCCAGGACGCGCTCTATGGCGGCGACATCGAGGACTTCGTCGACGGCGGCGCCGGCGACGACTGGGTCTATGTCGGCAGCAGTTCCGGAGCGCTCGACGTGGCCATCGGCGGCGACGGCAACGACCGCGTCTACGGCGAAGCCGGCATCGATGAAATGTACGGCGGCGCCGGCGACGACTACATGGATGCCGGCGGCGACACGGACATCGTCTTCGGCGACAGCGGCAACGACCAGATGTTCGGCGGCGATGGTCCCGACGAGCTCCGCGGGGGTGACGGCGACGACATCCTCTCGGGCGGCTCGGGCCCCGACATGCTGAAGGGCGAGCGCGGCGACGACATCATCTATGGCGGTATCGGCCAGACGGCGCAGAACGGCGACAGCGACGAGGTGCTCGGCGACATCGGCTTCGACATCGCGGCCTATTCCGACGTCAACCTCGTCCTCGACGTGGCTGCGGACCTGCGCAACATGAACCTCACCGCGGCAGGCGGCGCCACGCCGTTCAACCCGTTCAACCAGCTGCTCGTCGACGTCGAGGGCATCATCGGCTCAAGATTCGACGACCGGATCATCGGCGCCGATGCCGGCACTGGCGTGGACGGCCAGCCCACGGGTGACAACTGGCTCATCGGCGGCGGCGGCAACGATACGTTCAACACCACCATACCCGACGCCACCGACAGCATCGGCAGTGGCGGCAACGACCTGATCATCGGCGACGGGATCAGGCTCGATACGCTGATCGGCAAGTATGACGGCTACACCGGCGGCTTCGACGCCAACGGCAACGCCCTGCACGGCTATACCGGCACGCTCAGCGCCGGCCTGCTCGGCAACGCGGCGCTCGGCACCCAGATGTTCGCCAAGCACTATACCGAGCTGCTCAAGACCGAGCGCAACCAGAATCTCGTCCTCGGCACGGACGCGGGAACGGCAGGCGCCGCCGATACGGCGGTGTTCACCGGCAATCGCTCCGAATACACCGTGGAACGCATCCAGTTTGCGAGCGCGAACGAGGGAACGGTCACTGCCTTCAAGATCACCCACAACAACAATGGACCGGACGGCATCGACCTCCTTCTCGGTATCGAGAAGTTCCAGTTCGCCGACGGCACGTTCACCCAGGAGGGGCTGTTCGACGTTCGGCCCCAGGGCGTTGTCGCCTTCGCCGTGACCGAGACTCCAAGCGGCGTGAGCAATTCGGCGAACGCGGTCCGGCTGACCGGCGCCAGCTCGCTGACCGATCCCGACAACGTGTCGGCCACCAACCCCACCGGCGCGGTGACCGCCAACATCACCTACAGCTGGCTGACGAACGCCAATGCACCCATCTCGACGCTGACGACGGCCAATCCCTACGTCGATCCGTCAGGCCGCCTTGTGCTTCACACCACCTCGGGCACCGTGGTCCGCGAGACCGCGGTCTATACCGATGCAGCCGGCAACCCGACGACCGTCACCACCGACTGGAACATGATCGTCGGCACCAGCGGCAACAACAACCCGCTCAACGGTACGACCAGCACCACGGTTGGTGACGCCATGTTCGGGCTCTCCGGCAGCGACGTGCTCAACGGCCTCGCCGGAGCCGACCGGCTCTATGGCGGCGCCGGCAACGACACCCTCAATGGGGGGACCGGGAACGACTACCTCAACGGCGGCACGGGCGTCGACATCATGGCCGGCGGCGACGGCGACGACCTCTACGTGGTCGACGACACCAGTGGCACGGCCACCCAACGCGACCAGATCAACGAGGCCGCGACTGTCGCCGGTGGCGTCGATACCGTCACCGGCGACCTTAGCCTCACCCTTGTCAACTACGCCAACGTCGAGAACATCACCCTGACGGGCACCGGCAACTCCACTGCCACCGGCAATGCCGGCAACAACGTCATCACCGGCAATACCGGCAACAATACGCTGAACGCCGGAACCGCGGGCACCGACACGCTGATCGGCGGCGCGGGGAACGACATCTACGTGGTCAACCATGCGGGCGTCACCATCACCGAAAACACCGGCGAAGGCACCGATACGGTCCAGACGACGCTGGCTGCCTATTCCCTCGCGGCCCTCGCCGCCGTGGAAAACCTCGCCTTCACCGGGGCGGGGGCCTTCACCGGGACCGGCAACGCCTTCAACAACAGCATCACCGGCGGCACCGGCGCCGACATCCTGACCGGCGCCGCGGGCAACGACACCATCGGCGGCGCCGGCGGTTCCGACACTGCAGTCTTCGCCGGCGGCATCGGCAATTTCAGCCTCGCGGCGACGACCGGCGACATTACCGTCACGGATACGACCGGAGCCGATGGCACCGATACGCTGACCAGCATCGAGCAGCTGCGCTTCAACGGCGTCAACTATGGCGTCGTCCTCGGCACGAATTTCAACAACACCACTCTGAACGGCGTCGCCGGAGCAGTGGGATCGCAGGCTGTGTTCGGGCTGGGAGGCAACGACACGATCAGCGGCGGGGCCGGCGACGACTACATCAACGGCGGAGCCGGTACCGATGTCGCCGCGTTCTCGGGCACCTTGGCGAACCACGGCTTCGCGCTCGGCGCCGGCGGCCTCGTCGTCTCCGACCTCAGGGCAGGAAACCCCGACGGGACCGATATTCTCTCCGGTATCGAGCAAATCCGGTTCGGCAGCCAGACGCTGAATCTGGCGGTCGGGACGGCCGGGGCCAATACGCTCACTGCCGGCGCCGGCAGCGACCTGATGATCGGCTTTGCCGGCAACGACACCTTCGCGTTCGGTTCGGCGGGCAACGCCAACAACGACATCATCCAGGACCTCCAGATCGGCGACCGCATCGATCTTTCGGCGATCGATGCGATCCAGGGTGGGGCAAACGATGCCTTCACCCTGGTCAACCACACCAGTCCCGGCGACGTCGGGACCGGCCTCACGGCCACCGGGCAGGTGTCCCACTACCTCGATGCGGCCAGCGGGCACTATTTCCTCGCCGGCAACACCAATGGCGACACCAATCCGGAGTTCCGCATCGATCTGGGGACCACGCTCCACACCTTTGCCCCCGGGACGGACATCGTTCTTTGAACTGGACCAGGGGCAGCCAATTGCCCCCCGTCCATCCATGCCGGCTACCACGCGGGGGCCGGCCAATCCTGAAGCGGGGTTCATCGAATGGCTGGCGCGAAAACGGCGAACCGGATGGCGGAGGAGCGCAGCGACGAACTGCTGCGCAGCCAGTTCAAGGGCATCGGCATCTTCGTCTTCTGGATATCGGGGATCATCAACGTGCTCGCCCTGACGGGCTCGATCTACATGCTGCAGATCTACGACCGGGCCCTTGCCAGCGCCAGCGTCCCTACCCTCGTGGCGCTCTCCGTCATCGCCCTCGCGCTTTATGCCTTCCAGGGCGTCTTCGACATCATCCGCGCCCAGCTCCTCGTCCGCGTCGGGGCCCGGGCCGACCGGCTGCTAGCGCCCATCGCGCACCGGGTCGGGGTGGACATGCCGCGCTTCGGCTTCTCCACCGCCGTGGCGCTCGAGCGCGGGCGCGACGTCGATACGCTGCGCGGCTTCCTCGGCTCCCAGGGGCCTATCGCACTGTTCGACTTGCCATGGGTCCCGGTCTACCTGATCTTCGTGAGCTTCCTGCACCCCCTGCTCGGCATGCTCACCATGGGGGGCGCCCTCGTCCTCGCATTGCTCACGGTCACCACCGAGCTCATGTCGCGCAAGCTCACGTCGGCCGCGCAACAGGCTTTCGTCGCCCGCAACGCCGTTGCCGACAGCAATGCCCGCAATGCCGAACTGCTGAAGGCCATGGGCTTTGCCGGCGCAGCCCTCGACCGCTTCAACCGCGCCAATCGCGAGCATCTCACCCTGCAGACGCGGGCCAGCGACATCGTCGGCACATTTTCCGGCATCTCGCGCGTGCTGCGCATGATCCTGCAGTCGGCCCTGCTGGGGCTGGGCGCCTACCTCGCCATGGAGGGACAGATGTCGGCGGGCGCCATCATCGCGGTGTCCGTGGCCTCCTCGCGGGCCCTCGCGCCCATCGACATGGCGATCGGCAACTGGAAAGGCGTGATGGCGGCGCGGCAGGCGTTCAAGCGCCTGCGCGAAACCATGCTGGCCATGGGCACGCCGACCAAGCCGATGAACCTGGGGACGCCGAGCAGGACCCTCAAGGTCGAGCACATCACCGTCGCCGCGCCGGCGAGCGGTCGCGTCCTCCTCAACGATGTTTCCTTCGAGCTGAAGGCGGGCCAGGCGCTCGGCGTCGTCGGGCCCAGCGCGGGTGGCAAGACCACGCTGGTCAGGGCCCTGACCGGCATCTGGTCGCCGCTCCGCGGCAGCGTCCGGCTCGACGATGCCGAGACGGTTCACTGGGACGACGGGAGCCTCGGCAAGCACATGGGCTATCTTCCGCAGGAAGTTGCCTTGCTCGACGAAACCGTCGCCGCAAATATCTCGCGGCTGTCCGAACAGGCGGATTCGGCGGCCATCGTGGAGGCGGCGAGGGCGGCCGGCGTGCATGAGATGATCCTCAGGCTGCCGGACGGCTACGAAACGCAGCTCGGCCCGATGGGCGCCTCGCTCTCGGCCGGACAAAGGCAGCGGATCGGCCTCGCCCGGGCCCTCTACGGCAACCCGTTTCTGGTGGTCCTCGACGAGCCGAATTCGTTCCTCGATGCCGACGGCGAACAAGCGCTCGCCGCGGCAATCGAGAGTGTCCGCCGGCGCGGCGGCATCGCCATCGTGGTCGCCCATCGCCTCAACGTGCTGGCCGGTGTCGATCTGATCGCCGTGATCCAGGACGGCCGGCTCGCGGCGTTCGGCCGTCGCGAGGAGCTGCTGGCGCCGCGCGACATTCCCGCCGACCGACAGGCGGCGGGGCCCAAACTGGCAACGGTGTAATAATGCTGATCGAAACCAAGGCACGAGACCCCAAACCCAACCCCGACGAGGCAAGCCGCTTCGACTTCGCCGACGGCGAAAAGAAGTCCCGCCTGCCGATCTGGGTCACCCTGACGCTGACCGGCGTTTTCGCCTACTTCAGGGCCTTTGCCGGCAGCCATGAATCCCACGCTGCCGAAGCGCCCTTGCCGGCTCATTCCGCTTCCGACGCCCACGCGCGAAGCCCAGGCATGCTGTCGCTCGTCCCCGCCCTCGCCGATCCCGAAGAGGGGTGGGATGAGCCTTCCCGCCCCCTCGCCACCGCCAACGGCTGGGACGACGGCTTGATCCTCTCCGCCGACCAGATATTCGTCTTCGACTCCTACGCCGGCAGCCCGAGGGCGCGCTGGCGCGAGTTCTTCAGCGTCCCGCATCTGGCGAGCCCCGGAAACGACAATGGTGGCCGGCCCGCATCTGCTGCCGGCACCGGGGGTTCGCGGCCGATGCACAATGCGCACCCCGCCGGGCCCGCCCGTGATCCCGGACCCGCCGAGGCCACAGCCGCTTCCGGCGCCGCGGCCTCCGGTTCGGGGCCGGGGAACGGCAGGACCAATCGGGCGCCGGTGGTGAAGGCTCCGGTCCGACTGCACGACGTGCTGGCCGGCCAGGTGATGCTGCTGACGCTGGGCGACCTGCTGCTCGGGGCGCATGACGCCGATGGCGACGAGCTGCACGCGACCCATGTTCACGCCAGCGTCGGCCAGGTCGTCGCGGCCGGCGATGGCTGGGCCTATATCAACGATGCCCCCGGCGAACGCCCGGTGACGCTGAGCTACGAAGTCGACGACGGCCGGGCCAGCGTGCACCAGACCGCCACGTTCAATATCGTGAGCCAGACGCCCGCCGCCTCAGCCGCTGCGACGGCCAGCGATGGCTCGAACGCCGCCCCGGCCCCCTCGGACAGCGGCCCGGCACAGGCGGCACTTGGGATAACCGCGGCGCCGGGCGATCAGAATTTTCGCGAGGGCGACGATGGCCTTGCCGGCGACGATCTCCTCTTCGGCGACGCCGGCAACAACATCCTGCGCGGCGGAGCGGGCGACGACGAAATCCACGGCGACGCCGGCAACGACGTGATTTCGGGCGCGTCCGGCAATGATCGCATCTTCGGCGACGCCGGAAACGATATCCTCGATGGCGGCGAAGGTGATGACATCATGTCCGGCGGGGACGGCAACGACCTGATCGCCGACGGTTCCGGCGACGACCAAATCGACGGGGGCGAAGGCGAGGATGTCCTCGACCTTTCCGCCACCACCCTGGGCGTCCTCGTCGACCTCGACACCGGCGCTGTCTCGGGCGTCGAGATCGGCAGCGACACCATCGCCGGCATCGAGCAGGTCTTAGGCGGCGCCGGCGACGACATCTTTGTCCTCGGCGCCGAGTCCGTCCAGATTGTCGGCGGCGACGGCGACGATCTCTACGAAATCTCGCCCGATACGGATTACGTCCTCGTTCTTGTCGGTGACACGGCGCCGGCGGAATCGCAGAGGCACATGGACATAGTCGACTTCGAGGTCGGCGACCTGCTCAGGGTCGGCTCCTACGAGATCCGGGAGACCCGGGCCGAGGAGCCGGTGCCGCAGTTCGACAGCCTCTACGCCGACACCGGCCAAGATGACGCACCCCCGATCAAGACGCGGGACGATCATGTCGACGATTTCGACGTCACCATAATCGAAGCCGACCTCGATAGGGACGGCACCTACGAGGTCTATGTCAGTCTGCGCGGCCTGCATGACCTGCACGTCGAACACCCGATCGCCTGAGACAGGGAGTCCCGTCAGTGAGCACCGCGGAAATCCGAGGCCTCGATCTTTCCGGCATGGATGCGGAAGGCCGGCAGTTCGCGAGGCGCTTCGCGCTTCGCGGGCGGGTCATCGTCGCCGTGCTCTTTGCGCTGCTGCTGGTGGGGGTGATCGGCGGCTGGTCCGCCACCTCGAAGCTCTCGGGTGCGATCGTGACGAGCGGCACGGTGCTCGTCGACGGCGAGGTCAAGGCGGTGCAGCAGGTCGACGGCGGCATCGTCAAGCAGATCAGCGTCAAGGACGGCGATCAGGTCTCCTTCGGGCAGGTTCTGCTGCGGCTCGACGACGTGCAGATACGCGCCGAGCGCGACATCCTCGTCGGCCAGCTGGGCGAACTCAACGGACGCAAGGCGCGCCTGGTCGCGGAACGCGACCTGCGCCAGGCCATCGAATTCCCGCCCGGTTTCGCGGCGAGCTACCGCAACGCGGCGTTGGTCATGCGCGGCGAGCAGCAATTGTTCGATGGCGGGCTGCGCGCCCGGACGTCGCAAAAGGATCAGCTGACACTGCAGATTTCGCAGCTCGGCAACGAGATCAACGGGCTCATTGCCCAGCAGAAGGGCCAGGCCGACGAGTTGGCGCTCGCCAAGGAAGAGCGAACCGGGCTCGCCGACCTCGCCGGCCGGAAGCTGGTTGAAGGCGCGCGCCTCACCGCGCTCGACCGCGATATCGCCCGCATGAGCGGGCAGGCCGGCGCCATCCAGTCCAACATTGCGCGCGCCGAGGGCAAGATCAGCGAGATCAACCTGCAGGTTCTGGCGATCGACGAGACGGCGCGCAATGACGCCCAGCGTGAACTGCGCACCGTGGACTCCCAGCTTGGCGAGGTCGAAGAGCGGCTTCGCGCCACCGAGGATCGGCTGGCGCGGACCGAGGTGAGGGCCCCCGCGGCCGGCACCGTCAACGAACTGGCGGTCCATACCGAGGGCGGTGTCATCGTCCCCGCTCAGACCTTGATGACCATCGTGCCGTCTGGCGCGGCTCTGAAGATCGAGTTCCACGTCGCGACCAAGGACATCGACCAGATCGACGTTGGCCAGGCTGCAAGGCTGCGTTTCACGGCGTTCAATCGCCGGACGACCCCGGAAATAGCGGCCCGCGTCACGCGCGTCTCGGCCGCTGCAACGAGGGATCCGGTGACCGGCGAGCACTACTACACGGCCCAGGTGGAGCTGGTCGGAAGCATGAGCGCGCTCGAAGGGCGCCTCGTTCCCGGCATGCCCGTCGAAGTCTACGTCCAGACCCAGGAGCAGGTGGCGCTGGCGTATTTTCTGAAGCCGCTCACCGACCAGGTGATGCGGGCATTTCGCGAGGAGTGACATTCATCGATGCCGGGCGGACGCGTCGGATGACCCTGCGGGCATGAAAAACCCCGACCTCGCGAGAGGCCGGGGTTGATTGGTCGGAGTAGAGTGATTCGAACACTCGACCCCCTGCTCCCGAAGCAGACCACGGCGGCTCGGCCCACGCATTTCCGGGCGTTTCAGAGCTAGACCGGGAGCAAAAGTCTCGTTTTGTTCCGCTAACCCTGTCGGTGGACTGTCGGTGGAAACGCGACAGAGGGGGGACCGGAGCCCTCGATCCCCTCATCGTCCAGTGACCTGCTGTTGTCCCAATAGCCGCCATTGAGAAGCGGTGGGCCGCCCTTGGCTGCTTCCTCAGCGCGCCGGTGTATCTAGTGTTGCTCTCGCGCGGAACGGCTGCCAAGGTCGCAGTTTTCGAGGATGACGACCTCTACAGGG
>NZ_JAQGJL010000318.1 GCF_028290645.1 Devosia sp.
GGTTCTGACGTTCATGGTTCCCTATCCGGCCGGCATATGACGGTCCAGCATATGCCGGTCCTCTATATGGAGGCGGAACAAAGCGCAACAAGGGCCAAAAGCGGAGCTGCCATGCGTTTTCTTCATGGCGTAACCGTTTGAATACTAACAGTTACCCGCAAATACAGCTGTTCTGGTCTCCCTCCCCCTTGCGGGGAGGGGACAGGGGTGGGGGTCCACAACCACCGGCTTGACTGTCGTCTTACCCCGCCAGCCGCACCATTTCGGCCACCGCCTTCAGCGCCAGTTCCCGGCTCGCCGCCGCCACGAACCACGCATTGAGGAACTGCGCGTCGCGGTGCCCGCAGGTGAGCGGCACCCCGTCCAAACCCAGCACCACGCCGCCCGCCGCCTGCAGCACGGCCTGTCCCGCCGCGGTGTCCCATTCTGAAGTCGGGGTAAACCGCGGGTAAAGCTGCGCCTCCCCGGTAGCCAGCAGGCAGAACTTCAGCGACGAGCCCACCGACACGTCCTCGGTCTCTTCCAGGGTATCACAGAGCTCCGCCAGCGCCGCGTGCCCATGCGACCGGCTGGCGACGATCCTGAGCGGATGTGCCGTCTCGCTCACCCGCAGCGCCCGCCGGTCGGTGATCGTCCCCTCGACTACCCGCCCCGAAAACGCCCCCTTCGGCCCGCCCCAGTAGATCGCGTCCGTCGCCGGCGCCAGCACTACGCCACTTACCGGCCGCCCCGCCTCGCAATAGGCGATATTCACGGTGAACTCGCCGTTGCGCTTCAAGAACTCCTTGGTGCCGTCGAGCGGGTCGACGACGAAATAGCGCTCTCCGAGCTCCGGGATATGCCCAGCCGCCACGCTCTCCTCGGCCAGCACCGGCAGGCCGGTCGCCGCCAGATGCGCGAGGATGATCGCCTCGGCCTTCTGGTCCGCCTCCGTCACCGGCGAGCCGTCGGCCTTCTCGATCGCCACGAACTCGCGCCGATACACCCCGAGTATCGCCTCGGACGCCGCCATCGCAGCGAGGTTCATCAGTTCCGTGATGTCGAGGCTCATCGGATTTCCACGTCCAGTCCAAGGTCGAGGGGCTTTGCGCCCATGGTGATCTGGCTCGACGAGATATAGTCGACCTCGGTTTCGGCGATGCCGCGCACCCGCTCGAGCGTCACCCCGCCCGATGCTTCGAGCCGCGCCCGCCCGTCATTGAGCCGCACCGCCGCCTTCAGCAGCTCGTTGTCCATGTTGTCGAGCATGACGATCGTCGCCCCTGCCTCGAGCACTTCCTCGAGTTCGGACAGCGTCGTCACCTCGATCTCGATGGCGACAAGGTGCCCCGCCGCCGCCCGCGCCGCGCGATACGCCTGGCCCGCCCCGCCGGCCACCGCGACATGGTTGTCTTTGATCAGGATGCCGTCGCTCAGCCCGTAGCGATGGTTCGAGCCCCCGCCGCACCGCACCGCATACTTCTCGAACGCCCGCAGCCCCGGCAGCGTCTTCCGCGTATCGCAGATCCGCGCCTTCGTCCCCGCCACCGCATCGACGAACTGTCGCGTCAGCGACGCGATGCCGCTCAGATGATTGAGGAAATTGAGCGCCGTCCGCTCCCCCGCCAGCAGCTGCCGCGCATCGCCCGACACCACCGCGACGATATCGCCCTTCGCCACCGCCGCCCCATCCGCGACCCGCGCATCGAACCCGACCCCGCCGCCTAGCTGCCGGAACACTTCGAGCGCCACCGGCAACCCGGCAATCACCCCGCCCTCGCGCGCCGAAAGCGTCGCGGTCGCCGTCGCATCCGCCCGGATCGTCGCCTGCGAGGTGAGGTCGCCGGCGAGCCCCAGGTCCTCGCCCAGCGCGCGTCGCACCGCATCCTCGACGAGGGCAGGGGGCAGGGCGCCGATAGGGGAGGTGTACGGCATGGCGGGGCTCTTGTGGCGGGTCGGTTTACGCGAGCCAGTCCCGTCAGGCAATGCCACCCGCGGTCGCACATCGCGCCCATTGTCGCCGAAACCGGAACAATTAGGCGCCGTAGTCGTTTGGACGTTGCGCAGTTCCGGGTGGGTAGGCTGTTGCATCATAAAAAGAACGGAGAAAAACAATGCAACTCAAGCGATTGTTGCTGACCACGACGAGCCTATGCATGCTGTCTCTGCTACCGCTTCCGGCGCTGGCGCAGGATGCGGCACTGGCAGCTGCCTATAACGCCTATGTCGAAGCCAGCAGCGGCACCGACGCCGATGCCAAGGCCGCCGCCGAGGCCGCCTTCCTCGCCGAATGCCAGCGCGTCGGCGCTCCCAGCCTCGACGAGTGCATCGCCATGGCCACCGGCGCCGCTGCCACCGAGCAACCCGCTCCGCCGGCCGAAGAGCCCGCGGCCCCCGCCGAGGAGCCTGCTCCTCCGGCCGCCGAACCCGCACCGCCCGCTGCAGAGCCGGCCCCTCCGGCCGCCGAGCAGCCCGCCCCCGAGCAGCCTGCCGCCGAACCGGCACCGGCCGAACAGCCTGCCGCCGAGCCGGCGCCCGCCGAGCAGCCTTCGCCGGCCAGCGATCCGGCCCTCATCGCCGCCTACCAGGCCTATATCGCGGCCAGCTCCGGCACCAATGACGAAGCGACCGTCGCGGCCGAGGCGGCATTCCTCGCCGAATGCAACCGTCTCGGCATCCAGTCGCTCGACGAGTGTCTCGCCCTGATGGGTGGTGCACCCGCCGCCACTCCTGCCACTCCGGCCCAGCCAGGCGAAGCCCCTGCGACCGAAACCCCTGCGGCCGAGACTCCTGCTGCCGACCAATCTGGCCAGCCGCTCGAAGTCGTCCCGGACCAGCAGACGCCCGACGCGCCGGTCGCTCCGGTGCTCGACAGCGCCAAGGACGCCATGAAGGCCGGCGCCGAGGCACCGCCGCCGGCCGCACCGCCGGCTGCCGAAACCCCGCCGCCGGCATCCGATGCCGACGCCCAGGCAGCTCCGCCGCCGCCGCCCGCCGAGATTGAGGCTGCCGTTGCCACCAAGGGTGAGCCGATCGAGCAACTGCCCGCCCCCGAGCTGCCCCCCACCGTCAAGGTGGTCAAGGAGTCCGAGGACAATCGGCTGATCATCAATATCGGCGTGCAGATCAACATCTTCACGCCCTATCAGGATCGCGACCGCCTCGGCCGCGACAGCGACGTCACCTACGAGCAGCTCGAGAACGGCCGTGTGCGGCAGACGGTGATCCGTGCCGACGGCACGCGCATCATCACCGTCTGGAACCGCCAGGGCGAGGTCATCCGCCGCGTCAAGGTGCTGCCGGACGGCACGCGCATCATCCTCGTGTTCGCCGCCGACGACGACCGCGACCACGATTGGCGTGATCCGGGCGACGACCTGCCGCCCTTCTACCTGCCGGTCCCGATCGCGGACTATGTGCTGTACGCCGATAACTCGGACGAAGGCCAGATCGAGCAGTTCCTCAGCGAGCCGCCGCTCGAGAAGTTCGATCGGGTCTATACGGTCGACGAAGTCAAGCGCTCGGCCCGTATCCGCGACACGGTCCGCCGCGTCGAGATCGGCGACCTGACCTTCGAAACTGGCTCGGCCCAGCTCGGCCGCGACCAGGTGGGTTCGCTCAGCAAGGTTGCCGCCGCAATGAAGGCGATCCTCGCGCGCAACCCCGGCGAGACCTTCCTCATCGAAGGTCACACCGACGCAGTCGGCCCGGACGATGCCAATCTCATCCTCTCCGACCAGCGTGCCGAAACCATCGCCAACCTGCTCAGCGAGTTCTACGACATTCCGCCGGAGAACCTCACCACGCAGGGCTATGGCGAGCGCTACCTGAAGGTGCAGACCGACGGCGAGGAGCGTGCCAACCGCCGCGCCACCGTCCGCCGCATCACCTCGCTGGTCACCCCCAGCGCGACCTGACCGCGAGCTGACCTCCAAACTCCGAACCCGGGCCACATCGGCCCGGGTTCTTTTTTTGCCTAGGTGCTTCGGCTCGGATTGGAAACCGCCCCCGCGGGAGCTGCCCCTCGGCGGTCCCACACCCCCAGACGCCGGGGTCTTCCCCCATCCGGCGGAGCATGTATGCTGCCGCCGCGACTAAGGCAGGGGACTTCATGCAAAAGATCATCGCCGCGCTCGAACAGCGGCGGAGCGAGGCGCGACTCGGCGGTGGCCAGAAGCGTATCGACGCGCAGCATAAGAAGGGCAAGCTCACCGCCCGCGAGCG
>NZ_JAQGJL010000335.1 GCF_028290645.1 Devosia sp.
CTGCACCTTCGATGACGAACACGGGCAGGCGCTGCGAGCCAACATCGCGGACACGATCGGCGCCGTCCGCTGCCAGTGGGTGACGTACCCGCAAGGCTGCTCCGACTTGCCCGGCACTCTTCGGGCGTACAAGGCGCGGGGCGTCCAGGAGACCATCGGGCGGGCCCGATGGTACGCGATGCCGGGCCTCTACAGCATGAGCGAGTTGCCGGAGCCGCCGCTCAATCCGGCCTTTGGGACGGGCATCGTCGGGCTGGACGAGCACATGCGCCTTCGACGTGGTGACCTGACCATCATCAGCGGCGTGCCCGGCGCCGGCAAAACCACCTTCGCCAATGAAGTCTTCTGCCGTCTCGCACTGGCCCGCGGCTTCAAGACCATCTGGGCCAGCTTCGAGCAGCGCAGCAAGCCCGATCACCGCGCCAGCCTGCGGACCTTCCACGCGGGAAAGCCCGAGTTCCTGATGTCGCCCGCCGAGAAGGCTGCTGCGGACGGCTGGATCGATGAGCACTTCCGGTTTCTCGTTCCCGACGATGACACCGAAGCGTCTTTGGACTGGCTGCTCGACATGCTGGGTGCGGCGGTTACCCGGTTCGATCCCTTCGCCATCGTAATCGACCCGTGGAACGCCCTCGAGCACAAGCGGCCCAACGGCATGACAGCGACGGAATACACGGGCGTCGCGATCGAGCGGATCAAGCGGTTTGCCCGCAAGCGTCGGGTGCATGTCGCCGTCGTCGCCCACCCGACCAAGCTGCAGCGCAACAGGGACGGCGAGTATCCGAAGCCGACGCTCTACGACATCGCGGACTCGGCCAATTGGGCGAACAAGGCTGATCTTGGCGTCATGATCTGGCGGAAGACCGGCGACAACGAGGCGGAAATCGCCGTCGTGAAGAGCCGCTACTACCGCGAGCTGGGCACGCCGGGAGCGGTGAAGGGTATCTACGACCAGAACACCGCCCGCCTGACCATAACTGACGACGGGGGCATGCACTGATGACCGCGAAGAAGCGGGCGGGAGGCCAGCCCCCGTCCAATGACGGCAAGAAATCGGCAAGTGATACCCGCTTCAAGCAAGGAAATGCCGGAGGGCCTGGCCGGCGGGCGGGGAGCCGGAACAAGGCTACGCTGCTGCTCGACAAGCTGGCCGACGATGACGCGGCGGACGTACTGCGAAAGCAGATCGATCTCGCAAAGAACGGCGATCAGCGCGCGGCCGAACTTGTGTTGAGCCGCGTTTGGCCCACCCGGAAGGGCCGCCCCGTCGCACTGGACCTGCCGCTACTGACGACGCCGGCCGACATCGTGGCCGCCCTCGGGATCGTCGCTGCTTCGATGGCTGACGGCTCTATCACACCAGAGGAGGCGAACGCCGCGGCGGGCGTCCTCGAGATCAAACGCAAGGCCGTTGAAACCGTCGATCTAGAGGCGCGGATCGCCGCGCTGGAACAGGAGCGGAAATGACAACCATCAGAAAGCGACTCGACGTGCTGGAGAAGGCGAGGCCGGCTGCAGCTAAGGCTCCGCGGGTGATTCGACTCATTGTCGAGGAGGACGGCGATACACCAGAGGCCGCCATTGGGCGCTGGCGTGTTGAGAATCCCGACCTGCCGGCGCCCAGCGATGATGACGTGATTATCCTGCGATCGATTGTTTCCCCGCATAGGGCGGCAGCATGAGCATCGCGACCCTTCAACGACGTCTGAACAACCTGAAAGGAACAGGCATGGATACCACCGCAATGCTGATCGCCCTCGAGGATGCCGGCCAGCGGGCGAAGGCTTGGCACCGGACTGGAAATGCTGGCTCGCCGCCCATGGCGCCTATGCCGCCCCTGCCGCCGGATGCGAACCGGGCCGATCGGGAAATGCACGACCGCCTCACCGCCGCTCGGGCTCGGGTTGAACGGTGCCGGGTTGAGGGCTGCGCATGAGCATCGTTGCGCTGACACGGCGGATGCAGCGGATGGACCACGGCCGGACGGATTGGATTCGCGACCTTGAGCAGATACCCGATGCAGCGCTGCATGCCCTAATCATACGATTAGTACGAAAGACGGATCCGGCGCTTGCCGACCGGCTCCGCGATGCTTCTGAGGAGGAGCGCGATGAGCTTCATAGGCAGATTGCTGCGGGGGAAATACCGTGACTCCTGCCAAAGCTAGGGCTTTTCGCCGCAGTACGCGCGCGCGAGCGGGAGGCGAGCAATGATCCCCGTCGACTGCAGTCCAAACCAGCACGATCCGGCAAATGGCCGATGGGGCGACTGCTACCGTGCCTGCCTGGCCTCCATCCTAGAGCTGCAAACCGCCCAGGTGCCGCACTTCATTCAGGACAGAGCGACCAAACCAGAATGGCGGGACGATGAGCGGGCATGGCTGTCGGCGAGGGGACTGCAGCCCATCATCATGGTGCTCAAGCTGCCGTTGCCCACGATCCTTGAATGCCTGGGCCCGATGAACCCGGGCGTGCACTACATCGTGGGGGGTATGGGCGCCAACGGGATGCCTCATGCGGTCGTTGCCTGCGGTGCTAGCATCGTCCACGATCCCGGTAACGTCGGTATCGCCGGCCCAGTGGAGGGCGGCCAACACGTCCTGACGTTCGTGGGCGCGCTTTCGGCGCCACACGTTGGCATCAAGTCCATGCCGTTGGTCGACGTGTCCCCATTGGATCGGCACGAACGCATTGGGCTGATGTTCAGTGGCGGCAAAGACAGCTTGGCGCTGGTCTACATGCTGCGACCGTTCTGGGACCGGCTCACGGTGTATCATGCCGATGCTGGCGACCTGCTGCCGGAGACAGTTGAAGTCGTGGCAGCTGTTGAAGCCATGGTGCCGTCGTTCGTCCGACTCAACACCGACTCGCGGGCTTGGCGTCGTGAGAATGGCTTGCCGTCCGACATCGTGCCGTGGTCCTGCACACCGTTTGGCCGTGCCTTCAAAGAGGGTGGCCGGGTAACACTCGTAGATCGGTTCGCCTGCTGCCGCGCCAGCCTGTGGGAGCCGATATTTGAGCGGGCGCGCGCGGATGGCGTCACCCTCGAGATAATCGGCACGAAGGCTTCAGATCCTGGCGGCGACGCTACCCGCATGATGGCAGGGATGCAGCCGGGCCAGAGCACCGTGACCGTCGGGGACATCGAGCGGTGGTTTCCCCTCAATGCCTGGTCTGACGAGGAGGTGTTTTCCTACCTTCGCGACGTCGGCGCCCCGATTGCACGCTACTACGAAGGGGGCGTTTCCAAAGGTCCGGAGTGCGCGACCTGCTCGGCCTATTGGGACGAAGGCCGGGCGGCCTATCTCGCCAAGCATCATCCCGAAAAGGCGGCGGCCTATATGGCGGACCTCCAGACCATCGGCCTCGAGCTGCGCGCGCCCTTCATGTTCCTGACCACCGAGCTGGCGGCCGGTGGGGTGCCGCCGCCTGGTCTGTTGCCAGGCAGTCGAGCCTTGCCGGAGGCCGATGGGCAGGGTCGAGGAACGGTTTGACCTCCGAAGCCTCCTATGCGCCCAATGCGTGCAAAATGTGCTGGGGGGGCACGCACAAATGGCCGAAGAGCAAGAAGCGCGATTCATCGCGCCAATCCACATTCACTACAGCGGCCTGGACGCGAACCGAAATCGGATCGACATGGCCCAGCTTGGTCAATCTCTGCAGGGAGCAGCCCGGCTTATTGGCGTTGCCAGCCACATCGCAATCCATGCCGAATACGTGAACCGAACTCCCTCTCTTGCATTTCGTGTAATGACAGAGCCGGCGAGGCCGGGGTCGTATTCGGTCTGGGCGGTGCTGCAGACGATCATACCGGCTCTGCCGCTTGTCCTCGAAGTTCCTCCGGCAGACTTAGTGGAGAAGATTGTGAATTACATTCTCTCGCGCCTCGCAGGAACGCCCCAAGACGACAAGGCACTGGAACTGCTGGGCCGGTCCATCGAGGCCAACAGGGAGGCTATGGCCGCTAATCGAGACATTGCGTTGGCCGCAATCCAATCGACGGAAGAAGCAACGAAGCAGATGGGTAAAGTGGCGCTGGCAGCCATCGAGGCTGTGAGAGATGCG
>NZ_JAQGJL010000351.1 GCF_028290645.1 Devosia sp.
CAGCATACCCATCCGCTCGGCGTACTCTTCCGAATTGCCAAGTGTCGTTTCCTGATCCGGCGTGTCGTCGACCAACCAGTCCTGCCATTCCGAGGCGCCTTCATCGGCGCGCATCGGCGCGTTGAGCGAAGCGTCGCCCGAAAGGCGCTGGTTCATCGAGACCACATCGGCCTCGGTGACATGCAGGGTCGTCGCGATCTGCTTGATCTGGTCGGGATGCAGGTTGCCGTCATCGAGGGCGGCGATCTGCCCCTTGATCTTGCGCAGGTTGAAGAACAGCCGCTTCTGCGCGGCGGTGGTGCCGATCTTGACGAGGCTCCACGAGCGCAGGACGTATTCCTGGATGGCCGCGCGGATCCACCACATCGCGTAGGTCGCGAGGCGGAAGCCCTTTTCGGGCTCGAAGCGCTTCACCGCATGCATCAGGCCCACATTGCCCTCCGAGATCACCTCGGAGATGGGCAGGCCATAGCCGCGATAGCCCATGGCGATCTTCGCTACGAGCCTCAGGTGAGATGTGATGAGGCGCTGGGCAGCGCCGGGGTCTTCATGCTCCTTGTAGCGCTTGGCGAGCATATATTCCTCGTCAGGCTCGAGCATCGGAAACTTGCGGATTTCCTGGAGATAGCGGCTGAGGCCTCCTTCAGCCGAAAGGATAGGCAGATTGGTCTGGGCCATAATGCACCCTCGTCTTTCCCCCGTCGCACGGGCAGATATTCAGCCGTGTCCAGTCCGGCACACGGCTGACTGTAAGGTATATATAGGTCGATTTCGGGCCTTGATAAGACCCACCTATGCTTCACGAGAACGCGCGGCGGACGATATGGTTGCGCACAAACTAAGGGCGCGCGTAGGCCCGGTCATAAGGCTCGATGGCGGCTTCGAGGGCCTCGAGATCGGGCGGCAGCGGGGCCTCGAAGCGCATCTCCTCGCCGGTGACCGGATGCTCGAAGCCGAGTTCGGCGGCGTGCAGCGCCTGGCGTCCTAACGCCGCGACGGCGATCTTGGCTGCATCGGGGAGGCGATTGACCTTGGTGGCAAAGCCCGAGGCATAAATCTGGTCGGCGACCAGGGGGTGGCCGATATGGGCCATGTGGACGCGGATTTGGTGCGTGCGGCCGGTCTCGAGCTCGCAGCGGATGCGGGTGATGTCCCAGCCCTCGTCGCCGAAGCGGGCTTCGACGGCGTAGTGGGTAATGGCCTCGCGGCCGTCCTTGCGCACTGCCTGCTTGAGGCGATTGTTCTGGTCGCGGCCGAGCGGGGCCTCGACGGTGCCGGCGGCCTGCTGGGTACGGCCCCAGGCGAAGGCGAGATAGGCGCGGTGCAGCGGCCCGGTGCGGCCATGGTCCGCGAACTGCGCGGCGAGGTGGTTGTGGGCCTGCTCGGTCTTGGCGGCGACCATGACGCCGGAGGTGTCCTTGTCGAGGCGGTGGACGATGCCGGGGCGCTTAACGCCGCCGATGCCCTTGAGGCTGTCGCCGCAGTGGAAGAGCAGCGCATTGACCAGCGTGCCGGTGAGATTGCCGGGCGCCGGGTGGACCACCATGCCGACCGGCTTGTTGACGACGATCAGCTGGTCGTCCTCGTAGAGGATATCGAGCGGGATGTCCTCGGGAGTGGGTTCGGCCTCGACCGGCTCGGGGGCGACGAGCAGCACGTCATCGCCCTCGCGCAGCTTGTATTTCGGCTCCGCGACGGTTCGTCCATTGATCGCAACGCTTCCGGCCAGTATCAGGTCCTTGATCCGGTTGCGCGAGAACACCGGCACGGCCCGGGCAAGCGCGGCGTCGAGCCGGCTGCCCGCGTCGGCGGCATCGACCAGCAACTGCCACTCCTGTTCCTCGCCGGAAACATCCTGCATGAGCGATCCTCAAGACAAAGCCGAAACCACGCCGGAACTGACGCCGGAAGCCCGAGCGGTGCTGAGCCGAGCGCGCAAGTCCTTCCTCGTGTCGATCGGGCTGTTGTTCGTCGGCCTTATCGCCGTCGGGGCCGCGATTGTCTACCGCGCATCGCAGAGCGAGGGCAAAGGGGGCGGCGACTACGTGATCGCGTCGCTGCAGATTCCGGCCGGCGGCGAGGTGATTTCGGCGGTGGCGGCGGATGGACGGGTCACGGTGACCTATAAGCTCGGGGCGATGACAAGCGTGCGGATTTTCGATGGGAAGTCGGGCGGGATGATCCGGGAGATTCCGGTGGTGAGCGAGTAGGGCGAACGCGTCGCCGCGGGAGCCACAGCCTCGATGCTATTGGGCAAGCTGATGCATCCGACAGCCTTGCGGCTTCGGAGTTTTCAAAGAGCCATCCCCTCGTCTTGCTGAGGAGATGAAGCGGGGCCGGCGAGGCGTTGGCCTCGACGCGGGTCGTCCGCACTGTATGAGGCTCACGCCTCGCCGGCCGGCCGGGGTTTTGGGCCTATGCCATGGAGGTTCGGGAGCCTCCCGTGCCGCATCGCGAGAGCGAAGGGCTTTGATCGTCGGCGACCCAAAGGGGGCCGGCCCGCCCGCCTCCACCCGCTGCCCTTGCCCGGCAGCTTTCGCTCCTCGGCGGGATCGGCAAGACCCCGCGTTGCCAGCGGCTTCCCCGCGCTACCTGGGGCGACCGTCATGGTTTCCGCCTGGAGTGATACGACTACCACCCCACCCGGTCTCCGCTGCACCAACCACTCGTCATGACCTCGCTTCAGGTGCAG
>NZ_JAQGJL010000354.1 GCF_028290645.1 Devosia sp.
AGCGCGCTGCACGAGGAAGAAGGCGACGGCGAGGATGACGACGACCAGCGCCAGGAAACCCAGCCGCGCATAGATGAACGATTCGGCGATCGGCATGCCCTGAGCTTGCAGATCCTGCGGGATCGGCGTCGGCCACGGGATCGGCGACACGGTGAGCGTACCGCGCGTCAGCCAGTCCATGTTCTTGAGCAGCGCCCGGATGATTTCCGAGATGCCGATGGTGGCGATGGCGAGATAATCGGTCCTGAGCCCGAGGCAGATCTTGCCCACGATATAGGCGACGCCCGCCGCGAGGACGCCGCCGAACAGCCAGCCGAGGATCGGATGCAGTCCCAGCCCACCTATCCAGCCGCCATTCGCCTTGTCCTCGATATAGGCCGCGGCGGGATCTATCTGGCTGCGATAGACGCAATAGGCGACGATCCACGCAAGGATGATGAGCACGGTCTTCCATCGCCCCTTGATGCCGATGCGATCGGCATGCCGCGCGCCCCACACCAAGAGGAATCCGGCGAGAAACGCCAGCAGCGCCTTGCCCAGCATCATCGGGCCTTCGGACGCCCAGAACACGTCGTTCATCGGGAACGATATGAAGGTCACGGCCGCGCCGCCCACCATCAGCATGCCCATGATGCCGAAGTTGAACAGCCCGCCATAGCCCCACTGGATGTTCAGCCCGAGCGCGATCAGCGCATAGGCGAAGCTCTGCACCAAGAGCAGCGAGATATTGGCGGTGCCGAGGAACCAGCCGATCACGGCGAAGAGGACGAACAGCCCTGCGAACAGAATGAGGGAGCGACGGGCGATCATCATGTCGAGGCTCCCTTGAAGATGCCCGTGGGACGCCACAGCAGCACCACGACGAGGATCACGAAGGCCACGGTGAGCTTGTACTCGGTCGGAACGATCGCTAGCGTCGCCGGAATCTCGAACGGAATCACCCCGGCCAGGGGCCTCAGCAGCACCGACCAGTTGAAGATCGCCATGGTTTCGGCAAAGCCGATGAGGAAACCGCCGGCGATCGCGCCGTAGGATTGTCCGAGCCCGCCGACGATCGCCGCCGCGAAGATCGGCAGCACGATGTTGAAGGCGAGGTCCGGCTTGAGATTGACGTCGAGCGCCAACATCGTGCCGGCCATCGCGGCGAGCGAACCGGCGATGATCCAGGTGACCCGCACCACCAGCTTGGTGTTGATCCCCGAGACCTGCGCGAGGTCGGCATTGTCGGCCATGGCCCGCATGGCCTTGCCCAGCCGCGAGCGGGTGAGGAAGAAATGCAGGGCCAGCACTGCAACCGCGGTGCATAGCACCATCAGTAGCTGCGGCTGGGTGAAGTTGATCGTGCGGGTGGCCCCTTCGAGCGGCACCGGAATGCGGATCAGCTGCTTCTGCTCGGTCTCGAAGAACGAGTAGGTGCCCGACCCGAAGAACAGCCGGATGATGCCCTGGATGATCAGCGTCACGCCGATCGAGGCGATCAGCATGGTCACCGGGCGCGCCCCGCGCTTGCGCAGCGGCGCGTAAAACCCCTTGTCGAGGCCGAGCGCGATCACCGCCGCGATAACCATGGCGATCGGCAGTACGAGGAACCCCGTGGGAACGACCGGCGTGGTGATGCCGAGCGCCGTTGCCGCGATGGCGAGGAGGAAGGCGATGAAGGCTCCCATGGTCATCATGTCGCCATGGGCGAAATGCGCGAACCTGAGGATGCCGAAGATCAGCGTCACGCCGATGGCGCCGACGGCATAGATCGAGCCCAGCACCACGCCGGCCACGATGACATTGTTGAAAAAGAAGATCAGTTCGTTCATTTGCCCCTCAGCCCCCCAAGAAGCTCTTGGCGACTTCGGGATCGGCGATGAGCTCCTGGCCCGTGCCGGTGAAGCGGTTCTTGCCGATGGCGAGGACGAACCCGCGTGAGGCAAAGGCCAGCGCCTGCCGCGCATTCTGCTCCACCATCAGGACCGCGACACCCGCCTTGTTGACCTTGACGATCTGTTCGAAGATCTCGAGCACATAGCGCGGACTGAGGCCGGCAGACGGCTCATCGAGCAGCAGCAGTTTCGGCTTGCTCATCAGGGCCCGGCCCATAGCGACCATCTGGCGCTGCCCGCCCGATAGCTCGCCCGCCGGCTGCCGGCGCTTTTCGCGCAGCACCGGGAACATGTCGTAGACCCAGTTCATCGTGTCGCGGAAATCGTCGGTGCGGGTGAAGGCGCCCATCTCGAGATTCTCCTCGACGGTCAGCGAGGTGAAGACGTTCTTTTCCTGGGGCACGAAGCTCAGCCCTCGCGGCACCAGCCGGTCGGGCAGCGAGTTCTGGATTTCCTCGCCTTCGAAGCTGATCGAACCTTCGGTGACCCGGAGCAGCCCGAAGATCGCTTTGAGCGTCGTCGACTTGCCGGCCCCGTTCGGCCCGACGATGACACCGATATCCGATTGCTCGATGGCGAGGTTGACGCCGTGCAGGATCGGTGCGCCGCCATAGCCGCCGACCACGTCCTTGATCTCCAGAAGCGCCATCAGACGGTCCCCACCGGAGCGCCGAAATAGGCTTCGATGATCTCCGGATTGGCGCGGATCTCGCTCATCGGCCCCTCGGCGATCTTCTCGCCCTGGGCCATGACGATCACCGGGTCGCAGAGCCGGCCGATCAGATCCATGTCGTGCTCGATGACGAAGAAGGTATAGCCGAGCTCCTGGTTCATGCGCTCGATATTTGCCGCGAGGTCCTGCAGCAGCGTGCGGTTGACGCCGGCCGCCACCTCGTCGAGCAGCACGACCTTGGCGTCGACCATCATGGTGCGGCCCAGTTCCAGCAGCTTCTTCTGTCCGCCCGAGAGGTTTCCGGCGAGCTCGTACCTGACATGCCCGAGCTTCAGGAAATCGATGACGTCCAGAGCCTTCTGCCGCACCGCCCGCTCGTTGGACTTGACCGCACCGGGAGCCAGCCAGGTCCCGACAAGGCTCTCGCCCGCCTGCCCGGGGGGCACCATCATCAGGTTCTCGAGCGCCGTCATGTTGGAGAATTCGTGCGCGATCTGGAAGGTGCGCAGCATGCCGCGATGGAACAGCTGGTGCGGCTTCAGCCCCGTCACATCCTGCTCGTCGAAGACGACCCTGCCGCTGTCGGGCGCGATATTGCCGGCGACGAGGTTGAACAGCGTCGATTTACCGGCGCCGTTCGGCCCGATCAGCCCGGTGATCGAGCCGCGCTCGACCCGGAGCGAACAATTGTTCACCGCGCGCAAGCCGCCAAAGCGCTTGCTGACGTTCTCAACGTCGATGACTGCGTCGAAGGACACCCCGCCCCCGTCCTGATGATCTGCTTTTCTACGCGGCCTGAGCCGGTTTTGCGGTCATCTGCGCATATGCACAAACCCCGGTCAACCAAGCACCGCGTTTCGATTGGGGGCGGTGAATATAGGTTCGCGCGGGTTTTGACCAGATGGTCAAAGCGCGGCGAGCACGGCGTCGGCGGTCTTGTGGTTCGGGGCGAAAAGAATGTTGTAGAGCGTCGCCAGCCGGGTCAGCGATTTGATGTCGACATCGTGGGGCATGGCGGTCAGCGGATCCTGGAAGAAGATCAGCGCATCGAGCCGGCCTTCGGCGATCATCGCGCCCAGTTGCGCATCGCCGCCGAGCGGCCCGCTGAGCAGGCGCGTGACTTTCAGCCCCGTGCCCTCGGTGACGCGCCCGCCGCTCGTCCCGGTGCCCCAGAGGTCATGCCGCGCCAGCTTCTCGCCGTTCAGCTTCGCCCAGGCGACCAACTCGTCCTTCTTGTCGTCATGCGCCACAAGCCCGATCCGCGCCATGCGAGGTGCCTCCTGGAGGGGAAGACCCGTTTCTGCACGGCTCAGGCTTTGAGTGCAATGGCCTCGGCGAGGAGGATGGCGATCTCGTCTTCGGGGATTTTTGCGCCGGGCTCGAAGCGTATGTAGCGCACCTGCTTGCCGTCGCCTTCCAGCAGCGGCGAGCTGAGTTGCCGGCCGTGCTCGAACACTAGCGAGGCATGATCCTCCATCGGGAAGATGGCGCAGACGAAGCCCGCTTTGGGGTGCCGGTAGTTGACCGAGCCCCAGCCCAGCCGGGCCTTGCCCTCGAGGTCGGGGCGGACCGAAAGGATGGTCAGCGCCAGCGTGCTGGCGAGATCCGCTACCGGCTGCGGGAACGAGCGGACGATTTGCAGGAGGTCGGCGACCATTTCAGTCGACCGAGAGTCGGATATTGCCATGGCTCATCTCGAGGCCCATGGGATCGATCATGGTCATGGCCTCGCTCTGGGCCATCTCTTCCATGATTTTGGCGCTCGCCGCCAGTGCCGATTCATGCGTCTGCCAGAACACGATGTCGATGAAGCTGCCGTCGTCGCGCTCGGCGAGATGGCGGGCGACGAAGCCGGGCTGGCGCTTCAGCCAGTCGCTGATCGCCGCATTGGCGTCGACGAACTGCTGCCCGCTGCCATGCGCGAGGCGAAAGGTGACGAGTCCGAGTGTCGGGGTCATAGCGAAAACCCTTCCCTATTGAGGTGAGGGGAGGATCTCGCACAGTTCACCGGACAAGGCGTGTCAGGGTTTGTCCCGGGGAGTTCAGAATTCCGCCCAATCGTGGTCGTGCCCGATCAGGCAGCCGCTTGCCGCCACGATGGGCCGGTATCGACGGTGAAGATCTCAGCAATGCCGTCGACTTCCCCAGCCTGCGACTCGGTTTGTTCGATCGCGGCGTTGATCTCCTCGACCAGCGCGGCGTTGTGCTGCGTCATCTCGTCGAGCTGGCGCACCGCAGCGTTGACCTCGTCGATCGAGCCGGCCTGCTGCCGGCTGTCGTCGGCGATCGCCGCCATCAGCGCGTTGGAGCGCCGCGCCGAGGCGAGCATGGCATCGAGCTTTTCCGCCGCCTCGGCGACGAGCCTCGTGCCGCCTTTGACCTCGGTGCCGGACTGCTCGATCAGCACCTTGACCTCGCTCGACGCCTGCGCCGCCGACTGCGCCAGCCGCCGCACTTCCACCGCGACGACCGCGAACCCCTTGCCCGCCTCGCCGGCCCGCGCCGCCTCGACCGAGGCGTTGAGTGCGAGGAGGTTGGTCTGGAACGCGATGTCGTCGATCAGCCCGATGATGTTGGATATCTTTCCCGACGAGGCGGTGATCCGCTCCATCGCCAGATTGGCCTGCTGCATCACCATGCCGCCCGCTTCGGCGGTGCGGCTCACCTCCTCGGCGACGTGGCGCGCATCCTCGGCCTTCTCCGCATTGGCGCGGACCGTCTCGGCGAGTTGCATCATCGCGGCGCTGGTTTCCTCGATTGTCGCGGCCTGCCGCGTGGTGCGCTCCGAGAGATCGTTGGCGCCCGAGAGGATCTCGCCCGTCGCCGTCTTCAGCGACCGTGAAGTCTGCTTCAGTGCCGTGACGACCTGGCTGAGCTTCTCGGCCACCTCGTTGGCGTCATCACGCAGTTGCCCGAGCGCGCCGTCGTAGCTGCCCTCGATCCGGTGGGTGAGGTCGGTGTCGGCCAGGGCTGCGAGGGCGGCGCCGGTGTCCGCGATGATCCGCTCGACCGTCCCGACCAGCGTGTTGACGCTGGCCGCCAGTTGGTTGAGTTCACCGTCCGCGAATTGCGTCTCGATGCGGCAGGAGAAATCGCCGGCCGTCGCCGCTTCCACCACCTCGCCGAAGCTTTGCTGCAGCGACTGCATCATCTCAGCCCGGTCGGCCCGGCGCTGCGCCAGCGCCAGCCGCTCGTCCTCGGTCATCTCCTGCACCTTCAAGGCGTTGGCGCGGAATACCTCGACATTACGCGCCATCTCGCCGATTTCGTTCCTCAGTCCGGTGAACGGAATGGCGCTCTCGAGATTGCCCTCGGCGACGAGCCGCATGCTTGTCGACAGGCGGGGCACCGGCCGCATCAGCCGAGATACCGCCAAGACCGACAGGGTGCCGATCACCAGCACCGCCACCGCGCCCACGAGGCCGAGCAGCTTCAGCCCGTCGGTTGCCGCGGCGTCGATCTCGGCTTTGTGGATGCCGACATAGACCAGCCCGATTACCTCGTTGTCGAGGTTCTGTATCGGCCGGTAGATCGCATAGTAGGGGACGCCCAGCACATTGGCTTCGCCCTGGTAGGCGCCGCCGGCGATCACCGTCTTGTAGGCTGCGCCGTCGCGCGCCAGTGGCGTCTCGAGGAGGCGCTCGCCCTTGTCGTCGAGCAGGGTGGTTGACTTGCCGGTGAAATCCCCGGTCGTCGGATCGAACACGAACAGCGTCGCCGTGTCGCCGGTCACCCGCCCGATCGTGTCGATCAGGTCGTGGTTGCGGAACTTCGGCATCGCCTTGGCTTCGATCTTTTGAAGCTGGCCGTCCTCACTCCAGAAGATCTCGGAGCTCGGCAGGTTCACCTCGAGGATCGCAGCGGCGATGCGGAGGTCCGCCGCGAGCCGCTGGTCGGCCGTCTCGCGCGTATTGGCGCCAAGCATCGTCCACACCGCGAACAGCACCGCCGCGATGGCGACGGTGACTGCGAGGAACACCATTACCGAGATAGCCGTGGTGAGCTTGAGCCCGCCCCTGGCGTGCGCAGAGGTCTTGGCCCGGGAGGCTTCCTTGACCGCCGGTTGAACCAGCCGACCCAGCCCGACGAACGCCGCCAGGCCGAACAGCAGCGCCACGACGAGGCTCACGCCCCCGATCCAGACCATACGCGACCCGGCATCGGCGATCCGCGCCTGCAGCACCGAGCGCATCTGGACTTCGGCCACTCGGCCGAGCGACAGCGCCGCGTCCTGGAAGGCGTCATGCGCGGCATCGAGCCCCGCCCAGTCGTAACCGGTACGGGCCTTGGCATCGGGGAGCACAGCGATACCCGCGGCTACGTTGTCGGCCAGCGCAGTGGCGGCAGCGGCATAGGCCGCTCCCTCCGCCGTCGTTCCGGCATCGGCCGTCGCGGCGCGAAACTCCGCCAGCACCTCCCCGAGCCGCTTGATCTCGTCCGGCGTCACGGTCACGGCGTAGCGTGCCGCGTTCATCAGTGCCGGCGACAGCGGCGCCGCATTGGCAGCTTCCGGTACCGCCGTGAGCTGGGCGGCGCCGTCGACAGCTTCGGCGGCGAGCCCCGATGCTTCATGGATACGCGCCACCAGCATGGCGGCGGCATTGCGAGCTGCACCGGGAAACGCGCCGGCCTCGAGCTCGGCCTTCAGCGCCTCATAGGCCCGCGACATCGCACCGGTGCCGAAGCTGGCGTCGTTTGCCGCTGCTGCCTTGGACAGGGCCGCATTGCCGGTGGCCGGGAGCGCTCCGTCCTTGGCGAGGCTCACCAGCTCCGGCAGGACCAGCCCGGCATAGCGCACCCCTTCGGCTTCGCGCCACGCCGCATCGATCTCGCCGGTCGTTTGCCATCCGAGGTACAGCCCACCGACGAGCGGCAGGGCTGCGATGGCGATGGCGGCGATGATTCGGTGCGGCTTTTGCATGCTGGTCCTTCCTGGACTTCGATGAGGCGGGTTCTCTCGCCCGGCTAGAACTCCGACCAGTCCTTGTCGACCGCGGCGTTGCCGTGGCTGAGATAAGACCTGGCCGCAGTGCGGACCCGCTCCTGCAGCGCCTTGATGCCCTTGCTCGGCGCCGCGGCCCGGACCGGGGCTGCTTCTTCGCCGATGTGGAACACGTCGACGATGCGGTCCAGTTCGGCGGCCTGCGCCTCGGTCTGTTCGATCGCTGCATTGGTTTCCTCGACCAGCGCGGCGTTGTGCTGGGTCATCTCGTCCATGGTCCGGACAGCCGCGTTGACCTCCTCGATGGCCGAGGCCTGCTCCTGGCTGGCCCGCGCGATCGAATCCATCAGCTCGTTCGACGAGCGCGCCGCGACCAGCATCGCCTCGAGCTTGGCTGCTGCCTCGGCGACAAGCTTCGAGCCGCCCTTCACTTCGCTGCCCGATTGCTCGATCAGCACCTTGACCTCGGACGAAGCGCCCGCAGCCGACTGCGCTAGCCGCCGCACTTCGACGGCGACGACTGCAAAGCCCTTGCCGGCATCGCCGGCCCGCGCCGCTTCCACCGAGGCATTTAGGGCGAGGAGGTTGGTCTGGAAGGCGATGTCGTCGATCATGCCGATGATGTTGGAAATCTTGCCCGACGAGTGGGTTATCCGCTCCATCGCCTCGGTCGCCTGGTGCATCACCTGGCCGCCATCCTCGGCGGTACGGGTGACGGTGGCGGCCACCTGCGAGGCGTCCTTGGCCCGCTCGGCATTGGCGAGCACGGTGCCCGACAGCTGCTCCATCGCCGCCGAGGTCTCCTCGATCGTCGCCGCCTGCTTGGTGGTGCGTTCTGAGAGGTCGTTGGCGCCGGAGAGGATTTCCGAAGTCGCGGTCTTCAGCGAACGCGAGGTCTGCTTCAGCCCCATGACGATCTCGCCGAGCTTTTCGGCAACGGCATTGGTGTCGGTCTTGAGCCTCAGGAACGCGCCCTGGTAGTCGCCCTGCACGCGCTGCGTCAGATCGGTATGGGCGAGCGCTGCCAGCACTTCGCCGGTCTCGCCGATACCGCGATCGACGGTTTCGACCAGTTCGTTGACGCTGCGCGCCAGCGCATTGAGCTCGGTATCAGGGAACTCGGCTTCGACGCGTTTCGAGAAGTCGCCGGCGATTGCCGCATCAACCACTTCGCCGAATGCCTTCTGCAGCTCCTGCATCATCTGCGTGCGCTCGACCCGGCGCTGCACCGAGGCGGTCCGCTCGCCCTCGGTCATCTCGGTGACTTTGAGGGCGTTCTCCTTGAACACCTGCACGGCCTTGGCCATGTCGCCGATTTCGTCGCTGCGCCCGGCGCCCTTCACCTCGATTTCGAGGTTGCCCTCGGCCAGCGCGCCCATCGTGTCGGTCAGCCGGCTGATCGGCTTGGTGATACTGCGCGAGAAGGCAAAGCCGGCGAGAGCCGCCGCCGCGAGGAGCCCGGCGCCGATCAGCAGCATGGTGTTGCGCAGCTGTGCGATCGGCGCGAACGCCTCATTTTCGCTGATGGTGGTGACCATCGCCCAGTTGGCGCCGTTGAACGATACCGGCGTCGCCGTCGCGATCATGCGCGTTCCGCGATAGTCCGTGCTCGTGCCGCTGCCGGTGGTGCCTGCAAGCGCCGCATCGACGATCGGGTTGTCATAGGTCGTGGTCAGCGTGTCGTCGCCCTCGGAGAACACCGAGTCCGAGCGCAGCAGCTTGTCGGCCCCGACGAAGAAGCTTTCGCCGGTCTGGCCAAGATTGGTGTTGTCCTGCAGCATCCGGTTGATCGGCGCGATCGGCATCTGGATGGCCATCACGCCCATCAGCTTGCCGCGCTGGTCGATCACCGGCGTTGCGATGAAGCTCGCCGGCAATCCGCTGATCGGATAGACAGATGCATCCTCATAGGCCACCTGCCCGCGCTCGGTCAGCGCCAGAGCTTTGCGGAACGCCCGGCCGAGGCCGGTATCGGCGAGCTCGCTTCCCTCGGCAAAATTGAGGGCAAAATCGTCGTTCTTCATCACCGAATAGACGAGGTTGCCCAGGGTGTCGAACATATAGACATCGAGGTAGCCGTGCATTTCCAGCTGCCGGCGGAACGTCGCCTGCACCTTGTCGTGGGTCGTGTCGTAGTTCGTCCGGCCCGACTGCAGGACGTCGAGCAACTGCCGCTGCCCGGCCGGATGGGGGTTGTTGGTGATGAAGCTGTCGCGCAGGGTTACCACCGGATCGAGCGGAGGGGTGCCCTTGGGGAGGTTCTTCCAGGCGAACCCGAAGTCGCGCACCGCCGTCACGGCACTATCGTTGGCCGCGGTGCTGACCAGATCGGCTTCGATGGTCTTGAGGTAGGCCACGAATTCGTCCGCATGGCTCGACGCCACGGTCTGCATCTGCCGTGCGCTCATGTCGCCCACGATCGACGAGCCGATCAGGTAGCTGGCGATCCCGACGCCGGCGCTGACCAGCAGCGCGGACCCCACCATGGCCAATGGCAGTTTCTGCGCGATCTTGAACTTCGGAAGCCAACCCATGCGCTAACTCTCCCCCCTCGAGTGACGGCCTATCGAAGGGGGCGGCAGGAACGCCGAAGGCGGGCCGGAAAACTCCGGCGCCCGCCGTTCACGCCGACCTCGTCCCCCCAAGGCCCGTGCACGACTGCGCGGAGACTAGGCACTGCCGATTAATTTCTTCTTACGGAACGGTGCGTCGCGGACCCAGCATTTGCGGGCGTGTAGTCGATTACATGCGCCGCCAATAACAAAGGCCGCCCGGAGGCGGCCTCGACTGCGAGCACGCCGTTCCCTACTGCTAGGACAAGACGCCGATCACTGCTTCAATGCGCTTCTTCATGGTTGAAGCGTCGAACGGCTTGATGATGTAGTTGTTGACGCCTGAGGAGATCGCCTCCTTCACCTGCTCCTTGTCCGAGCGGCCGGTCGCCATGATGAACGGCATGGCCTGCGTCTTGGGGTGCTTGCGGATGACGCGCAGCAGCGTCAACCCGTCGATGTCGTCCATGTTCCAGTCGGAAATAATCAGGTCGACATTGCTCTTTTCGAGCTTGCCGAGCGCATCGCGCCCCGACTTGGCTTCGACGATGTTGGTGAATCCCAGCTGGGTGAGAATGTATTTGCAGATGCCCCGCATGGACTGCTGGTCATCGACAATCATCACGCTGACTGCACTTGCCTTCGGCATTGTTACGCTACGCCTTCTAGCCGCCCGAGAAACGCACGGGTCGCGTATCCAAAAACCCTAGGCATATTCCGTTACCAAACCTTCAATCCGGGCCCGCGTTATGCTGCGGATTTGAGCCGCGTCAGGGCGGCGGCGAGCCGCGCCGCGATGCTTTCGACCGGCGCCTGCTCGATCACCGCGCCCTCCTCGAACGCCACCCGCGGCATGCCGTAGACCAGCGCCGACCCCTGGCTCTGGCCCACCGTATAGGCGCCCGCGTCGCGCATCAGCTTCAGCCCGCGCGCCCCGTCCCGGCCCATGCCGGTGAGGATCGCGCCAACGGCCAGCGGCCCGACGGTCTTCGCCGCCGATTCGAACAGCACGTCGACGCTCGGCCGGTGCCCTGAGGCGAGCTCGTCCTGCGTCACCCGGCACTTGAGCTGACCGGAACTGCGCTCGACGCGCAGATGATGATCACCGCGCGCCACGTAGGCGTGGCCCGCGAGCAGCGGCAGCCGGTCCTCGGCCTCGACTACGGTCAATTCAGTCAGTTCATTCAGCCGGCCGGCAAAGCGGCTGGTGAACCCCGCCGGCATGTGCTGGGCGATGACGATCGGCGGACAATCGGTTGGCATCTGGCTAAGCACCACGCGGATCGCTTCGACCCCGCCGGTCGACGCGCCGATGGCGATCAGAGCCCCGCTCGGCGCCGCCGCGGTGCGCACCGGCACCTTGGCCACCGGCGCCATCATGGCGCGCCCCTTGACGTCGGAGTGGGCAGCCGCCCGCACCTTCTGGCGCAGGTTCTCGCCGAACGCATCGAGCCCGCCCGACAGCGTTGCGTTGGGCTTGGCGACGAAATCCACCGCACCCAGTTCGAGCGCCAGTAGCGTCTCGCTGGCGCCCTTGGTGGTCAACGTCGAGACCATCACCACCGGCAGCGGATGGAGCCGCATCAGCTTGTCGAGGAACTGCAGCCCGTTCATGTTGGGCATCTCGATATCGAGGGTAACCACGTCCGGGTTAAGGTCCTTGACCTTGCTGCGCGCTTCGATCGGGTCCTCCGCCACCCCTACGACGGTAATGTCGCCGTCCTTGCCCAGCGTGCGGCTCAGCACCTCGCGGATGAGGGCGGAGTCGTCGACGACCAGCACCTTTATGCTCATGCTGCGTCCCTCGCCTTCTGCTGTGCGCGTGCCTGGTAGATGGTCTTGCCGACCAGCCGGAAGTCCGCGCCGCCGGCGCCGAGGTTTTCCGAGTGCCCGAAGTAGAGGAACCCGTCCGGAACGAGGATGCTGCCCAGTCGCCCGAACAACTCGCCTTGCGTCTTCTTGTCGAAATAGATTGCGACGTTGCGGCAGAACACCGCATCGAAGGCCCCGCGCATCGGCCAGGGATTGTGCATCAGGTTGAGCGGCTTGAACGACACCACCTCCCGTGCCGCGGCCGGTATGCGCACCTGCCCTGCCCCCGCCGGCTCGAACAGTGCGGCCCGCTCCCGCGACAGTCCGTTGAGCTCGGCCTCCGGATAGATCCCGGCAGCCGCCTTGGCGACGACATTGGTGTCGATGTCGGTGGCGAGGATGCGGAAATCCCAGTGCTTCAAATTCGGGAATGCCGCCAGGAGGCCGAGCGCGATCGTATAGGGTTCCTGCCCGGTCGAGCAGCCGGCCGACCAGATCCGCAGCTTCGGTCGTCCATTGGCGCCCTGCCGCGGGCGCTTCTCCATCAGCTGGCCGATATAGCCCTCGAGATGGGTGAAATGGTGATCCTCACGCCAGAAGCGCGTCAGGTTGGTGGTCAGCGCGTTGACGAAATCCTGCGCGTCGGCGGGCGATCCGTGCTGCTCGAGATAATCGAGATAGGCATCGAACGAGCCGAGCCGCAGGGCGCGCAGGATCTTGCCCAGCCGCGAGACCACCAGCGTGCGCTTGGCCTCCGACAGCGAGATCCCCGCTTCCTTGTAGACACGCGCCTTGACCCGGCTGAACTCGCGGTCACTGAGGGCAAATTCGCCCTGATCCATATGCGCCCCCTGTCGGCCCGTTCTAGGCCTGACGTCTGCGCGCCGGAAGTTGCAGGGCTTTTGCCGCCTCTGACCCGACCGCAGCAACGCTGCCATCGAGCCGGGCGATGGCGCCGCTGCCTTCATCCAGTGCACCGGCGATCATGTCCGTCTCATTGCTTAGATTCTCTAAATGCCCACCGAGGCCGGCGAGAATCTTTTTAAGCGATGCGGCCTCCGCGACGGAGGCGGTTGCCTCGCGCCGCGAGGTACCGACCAGGGACTTGATCTCGCGCGCCGCCTTCTGCGTCGCCTGCGCGAGGGTCCTTACCTCAGCGGCAACCACCGCGAAACCCGCGCCCTTCTCACCCGCCCGCGCCGCTTCGACGGCGGCGTTGAGCGCCAGCAGGTTGGTGCGGAAACTCACATCCTCGATGCTGCCGATCATGCGGTCGATCTCGGCCGTGGTGTGTTCCACTCCGCCCACTGAAGCGCTAGTGCGCTGCACGGCCAGCGCCGCATCGGTCGCCAGCGCCACCGCCTGCCGCTCGAGCGCCCGGACCGACTGGGTCTTCGCCCGGCCCTTGGCGATCGCCTCCGACGCGACGTTGAGCCCAACCCGGCTCTGGTCGGCAAGCTCGGCAAGGCTGGTGACGCTCGCCCGATAGCGGTCGATGGCGCGCAGGATCGCCTCCATCTTTGCCTCGAGCTGCTCCCTCGCCGCCACTGCCTCGTCGCGCTCGTTGAGGATCGCGCCCAGTTCTTCGCTGAACTTCCGTACCTCCGGAGCGAGACCGCCTGCGCCCATCAGCAGAAGCGCGTCGACTTCCTCACCGCGCAGCAGCTGCCCAATCGCCTTCACGCCGCGATCGAGCTGCTCCAGCGCCCCACCCAGCGCCTTCAGCGCCGGCGAATGCTGCGTGCCCCAGTCGTCGAAGCGGAAGCCGGTGCGGCCGTTGCCGAGCGCCGTGACGAAGGCGTCGAAATCATCGTCGGCGATATGATAGCCCGCCGGGGTGAACTCGATGATCGAGCGTCCGCCCCCCAGTTCGCGTCGCTCGGCGACGTAGCGCCGGTCGCCGACAATGGCGATGCTCTCCTCCGCCATGTCCTCGAGCAGCATGCCGCCGCCCAGCACGTCGGAAATCAGCCCGCCCTCCTCGGCACCCGGTTCGGCCAGCATCAGGCCGTTGCTGGCCCCGAGAATCTCGCCACCGGCGCCGACAAGCGCCGCCGGCTGCCTGAGGCTGGCGAAGGCGGCCTTGAAATTGAGCGCCCGATCGAGCCGCGTGCAGAGGCTCTTGACGATCGCCTCGAGGCTCGTCGCCTCGCCGGCGCGCACGCCCACCGCCTGCCCGATGGCCGTCAGCCGCTCGGCAAAAGCCCGGTCGGCGCGCTGTGCCAACAGCAGGGAGCCCGTCGTCGCCCCGACCGCCGCAAGGCCTGCCAACACCAGGGCCGGGATTCCGGCGCCGAACAACATGACGCCGCCCGCCGCCACGAGGGCCGCTGCGAGCCAGCAAAGATTGGCAATGAGCGCTACGCGGAAGCGCTGCACGAATCACTGAGCCCCGACGGGCCTCCCCAGGCCCTCATTCCGACCCTAAAACCGGAATGGTTAATCAAATCTATACTGGCGCCGGGGGGTGTAAGGACTTGGTAAGGAGGCCCGGGTTGTCCGTCTCCACCAGCGTCGGGGAGACAACAAAATGAACTTGGCAAAGGTCTAGAACAGTTCGATGTCGTCGAGCACCGACTTGGTGATGAGCTTGTGGCGGCGTGCGGCGACTGCCAGTTCTTCCCTCGCGATCGAGGCATTGGCGGCGTTGTCGAGGCGCTTGACGAAGGCGCGGCCCGAATGCGGCTTGAACATCACCCGGCGGGCATAGGTGCCGCCCAGGTCCTCCTTGGCCATCTCGTAGCCTTCGTTGAGGAGAAACTCGCGCACGAACTCGATGTTCTTGGCCCCTATATCGTCGAGCGCGCCGTTGATCTTGCCGCCCCCGAACACCTTTATCTCGAGATTGGCCTTCTTGCCCGAACCGCGCGTCAGCACCTGGTTGATCAGCTGCTCCATGGCGAAGGCGCCATAGCGCGCCGAGGCGCCGTAGCGGTCCGCGGCCGAGGCCGACTGTTCGGCGAGGAGGAAATGGTTCATGCCGCCGACATGGGCGGTGCGGTCCCGCACGCATGCCGAAATGCAGCTGCCGAGCACGGTGGAGAAGGTAAGGTCGGCCTCGCTCGAAACCAGGCAGTCGCCCTGATGTACGGTCGTCACCACGCCTCGATCAAACTCGGGCGGCAGTGAACTCGACAAGACCATAATAATATACGACCCGACAGAAAGCTTACGTTGTCATCGTTACCGTCCAATCGTTAGTGAAGCGCTAACCAAACCCTTCGTGTCGACCCCAACTTGCCCTGCTTCGGCAAGGAGAGCTTTAGAAATCCGCGCTAGGGTCGGACGCGTATTACGGGGGTTAGGTCTACATGTCGCTCCAAAGGCTCGCCCGCGAGCTCGATGAAACCGCGCGCCAGACTGCCGGGATGGTGGAAGGCGTGACGCAAGCCCTCGAACTGCTCGCCGACCGGACAATCTCCCCCGAAGAGGCTCGCCGCGAAGCGGCCCGCATCATCGTCAATGCCCTGCAGGGTCAGGATCGCATCGAGCAGCGCTGCCAGAACATGGCGCTCGCCGTGCGCCAGTTCGCCCTCCTGCCGCCCAACACGCCGGACTCCGTCTACGAAGAAATCTGGTCGAACCTGGTGCTCGACGAACTGCGCGTGCCGACCCTGTCGGGCAGCGCCGGCCACGGCGTCCACGGCGAAGCCGAGCTGTTCTGAGCCGTTCTAGCTGGCCGGCGAGCGACGCGTGCGCGTGATCGTCGGCCGCGCGCTCTGCCCGGCAAGGAACAGTTTCAACGCCTCGGGAGCCAGCGGCCTCGAGAGCGCGTAACCCTGCAGCACGGCGCAGCCGAGATCACGCAGGATCGCCGCGTGCTCGAGCGTCTCGACCCCTTCGCCCACCACCTCGATCCCGAGCGCGCGCCCGATATCGACGATGGAGGCGACAAGGTTGCGCTGTGCCTCCGAGCTGACGATCGGCATGACCAGCTGGCGGTCGATCTTCAGCCGCTTGGGCTTGAGCTTCATCAGGCTGACAATCGAGGCATAGCCGGTGCCGAAATCGTCGATCTCGATGTCGATCCCGAGTTCCTTGATCTGGTCGGTGTTCCAGCGCACCACATCGTCCGTTTCGTCGAGGAAGATTGACTCGACCAGTTCGAACGCCACCGTGCCCGGCCGGATATTGAGGTGCCGGAGCGTGTTGATCAGCTGCTCGTCCTGCAGCCGCCGGGCCGAAACATTGACCGCGACCTTCTTCACCCCGAGCCCGAGCCGCTCCCACTCCTCGAAGCTGGCGAGCGCATGCTCGAGCACGATCCGATCGAGGGTCGACACCACGTTGAGTTCTTCGGCGACGTCGAGGAAGGCTGCCGGGGCGAGAATGCCGAGCGTCGGATGCTGCCAGCGCACCAGCGCCTCCACCCCCACGACTTCGAGGGTGTGCGCATCGAACTGCGGCTGGTAATGCGGCACGAACTGGTGGTTCTCGATGCCGTGGAGGATCTCGTCAGCGACCCGCTTGGTGCGCACCACCTCGGCCTGCAGCGCCTCGGTGAAGAACTCGTGCCGGTTGCGGCCGCGGCTTTTGGCCCGGTAAAGCGCGATATCGGCATTGACCAGCAGCCGCGCCGGATCGACATGCGGCCCCCGATCGCTGGCAATGCCCACCGAAACCCCGCAGCGGCATTCGTGGCCCTGGTAGTCGATCGGCTGCCGCATCTTGACGATGATCCGCTCGGCGAGGTTGGCGAGGCCCGGCTCGCCATTGTCGGCCGCCGATACCACGACGAACTCGTCGCCGCCGATCCGCGCCACGAAGTCCTCGGCCCTGAGGTTGGCGACCAGCACTTCCGAGACGTGGATCAGCATCGCGTCGCCCGCCGCGTGCCCCAGCGTGTCGTTGATCTGCTTGAAGCGGTCGAGATCGATGTGGAGCAGCGCCAGCGCGCCGCCGTGCTCGGCCATTTCGTCCGTCCGTTCCGTCAGCACCTTGTCGAGATAGCGCCGGTTGGGCAGCCCGGTGAGCGAGTCGTGCATGGCGTTGTGCTCGATCGAGGCCTTTGCCGCCTCAAGTTCCGCATTGCGTGCCTCGCTAAGGCGGTTGGCCCGCATCAGGCTCTCGTTCAGCGCCACGTCGGCCGAAACGTCCCAGTTCACCCCCACGATGCGGTTGGTCGAACCGGCATCCTTGTAGACCGCGCCGATCGCCCTGACGTTGCGCACCTGGCCCTGCGGGGTCACGATCCGATAGTCCGAGTGGTAGTGGCCGGTGATTTCGGTGGCGACGCGAAACTCCTCCTCGGCGCGGCCGAGATCGTTGGGATGGATCGCGTCGCGCCAGTGCGCATAGCCGCGCGCGCCGCCATCCTGCGGCAGCCCGAACAGGGCATTGACCCGGTCGTCCCAGATCAGCCGCCCGGTCTCGAGATCGTACTCGAACACCCCTACCGCCGACGTATCGAGCGCCAGCCCGAGCCGGCGCGACAGGCGCTGCAGCTCGATTTCGCGGCTTTTCAGCGCGAGGAGGTTCCGCCGCCGCTCGTCGAACAGCCGGCCCGCGAAGAATATCGGGATCGCGGCGAGGCCCGCCAGTGAGAGGAACCCGGTCCATACCACCCAGGCATTTGGGGGAGTGCCGGCCCAGCCGCCCTTGGGGATAGCCGCGATAACCCATTGTCCCGCCGGCAAGGCGATGTCGGCGGTCACCGGCTCTTGCGCGAATACCGCGGGGCGCCCGTAGAACTGCGCTCCCTGGCTGCCCAGCCCGTCGCGGCCGGCGATGGCGATCTCGATGCCGAGGCCGGGGTCGTCGAGCCCACTCTCCCTATAGAGCCTCGCCGTATCGACCACTGCCGAGACAATGCCCCAGAAACGCCGCGATCCCGCCTCGTCGATGAACACCGGAAAACGTCCGATGAACCCCTGCCCGCCCTGCACCAGGTCGACCGGGCCGGCAAGCACCAGCTGGCCGGTGTCGCGGGCCCGCAGCGCGGCGTCGTGCTGCGGCTTGTTGGCGCGATAGTCGAGCCCGATCGCCTTCTCGTTGCCGGCGAGCGGATAGGTCATGGTGACGACGAAATCGGGCGCCGCGGCGATGTTTCGCAACTCCGAGTTCTCGGCGAAGAGTTTCTGCGCCAGCTGTGCGAAGCGTTGCTGGTCCATTTCGGGCTCGGTGCTCAGCGTCGCCACCAGTCCGCGCACCAGCTGGATATTGCCGTTGATGTGGCCTTCGAGCCGGGCCCTGACAACGCTCACCTCCTTGAGCACGTCGGCGCGCGCCTGCCCGTCGTAGAGCACCTGGTTCTGCCAGCTCGCATACCAGCCGATCGCCAGCACCACGGCGAAGGTCAGCGCAGCGGGCAGCCAGCTCATGCGGAGCGGCACCCGGGCGATGCGGCGAATGACCTTGCGCAAACCCGTCACGGGCGAACCTCGCGTCATCGGGGCGATGGCGGATGGGCAGACTAGCGGGGACGCCTTAACTTAGGCTTTAGCGGAAGCCCCGGATTCGGGCCTGCCGAGGGTTCACACGACCTTGGAGCGCACTTTGTGCTCCGGCCGGTCCCAGACTTGGGTTCGCATCACCTCGCCCAGGATCGCGGCGGCCCGCCCCACATCGTCAAAGTCGAGGTAGAGCGGCGTCAGCCCGAAGCGCAGGATGTCGGGCTCGCGGAAGTCGCCGATCACCCCGCGCGCGATCAGCGCCTGCATCACCGCGTAAGCCTCGGGGTGGCGCAGCGACACCTGCGTGCCGCGGCGCGCCGGATCGGTTGGTGTCGCGAGCTCCAGTTCGGGCGCGAGGCGCCTGACCTCCCGAACGAAGTGCTCGAACAGTGCATCGGCCCTCGCCTTGAGCGCCGCGAGATCGACGCCTTCGAACACATCGAGCGCCGCATCGAGCGCCGCCAGCGACAGGATCGGCGGCGTCCCTACCCGCATCGCACCGATCCCCTCGGCGGGTTCGTAGCGCTCGGCAAAACTGAACGGCGCCGCATGGCCGAGCCACCCTGTCAGCGGCTGCCGCAGGCGCCCGAGGTGCCCGGGCGCCGCATAGACGAAGGCCGGCGCCCCCGGCCCGCCATTGAGATACTTGTAGCCGCAGCCCACGGCGAAATCGGCAGCGGCGGCACCGAGATCGACCGGAAACGCTCCGGCCGAATGGGCCAGATCCCAGATGGTGAGCGCTCCCGCTGCGTGCGCCGCCGCCGTCAGCGCAGCCATGTCGAGCCGCGCCCCGCTCCGGTAGTCCACCTCGGTCAGCATCAGCACCGCGACTTCGCCGGTGAGCGCGCCCCCGATCTCATCGGCCTCGACCAGCCGCAACTCGTGGCCCTCCCCGAGCAGTTCGGCCACTCCTGCCGCGATGTACGAGTCGGTCGGGAAATTCCGCTTCTCCGACAGGATCACCTTGCGCCCTGGCCTGAGTCGCAGTGCCGCCACCAGCACCTTGAAAAGGTTGATCGAGGTGGAGTCGGCCACCATCACCGTACCGGGGGCGGCGCCGATCAGCCTGGCGATGCGTTCGCCGACCCGCGCCGGCAGGTCGATCCAGTCATGCGTGTTCCAGCTGCGGATCAGCCCTTGGCCCCATTGCATCGAAACGACTTCCGCCACCCGCCCCTTGACCGCCCGGGGCAGCGCGCCGAGCGAATTGCCGTCGAGATAGA
>NZ_JAQGJL010000250.1 GCF_028290645.1 Devosia sp.
GCGCTTGAGTTGGGCATCGTTACAATGCCCGCGCGCGAAATGACAAGCTCAGGGCGCGGGTGAAGCGGAGAGCGATGGCGGCCGGCCTTGACGGGGAAGATCGATGTCGACGAACATCTCGCCTCGACGCCCGGTTCCCACCTCTCGGATCAGTGCCGGCCACGGCATGCGCCTGATCCTCCAAACCGCATCGCCAGGAGACTGACATGACTGCTACCGCCCCGATACGCTGGGGGATCATCGGCCCGGGCGCCATCGCCAAGGATTTCACCCGCGGGCTGAAGGACTCGCGGCTCGGCAGGCTCGAAGCCATTGCCACCCGCAATCCTGGCAAAGCCGGTCTCAAGGACGATTTTCCCGGCGCACGCGTGGTTGAGGGCTACGACGCGCTGCTGCGGGATCCGGATGTCGACGCGGTCTACATCGCCATCCCGCATACCGGCCACGCCGAGTGGGCGATCAAGGCGGCCGAAGCCGGCAAGCACGCGCTGGTCGAAAAGCCGATGGCGCTTTCGGCCTTCGAAGTCGATGCGGTGATCCATGCCCACAAGAAGGCCGGCACCTTTGTCGGCGAGGCCTTCATGTACCGTCTGCACCCGCAGACCCAGAAGCTCTGGGACCTCGTCGCCTCAGGCGCCATAGGCGAGGTACGCGCCATCAAGTCGAGCTTCGGCTTCCAGATGGGCAAGTTCATCCCCGAGCACCGGCTGTTCGCTTCCGAACTGGCGGGCGGCGGCATCCTCGATGTCGGTGGCTATCCGGTCTCGATGTCGCGCTTCATCGCCGGCGCGTCTGCGGGGAAGCCCTTCCTCGATCCGGTAAAGGTCTCCGGCATGGCCCGGCTCAATGCCGAAGGCACCGACGACTGGGCCGCCGCACTGCTGCAGTTCGAGAACGGCATCATCGCCGAAGTCAGCTGCTCGGTCTTCGTCAACCAGGAGAACGTGCTCCGCATCCTCGGCTCGACCGGCCGCATCGAGGTGCCGAACTTCTGGTTCGCCAATGGCGACCGAGCCGGCGGCGAAGGCAAGATCGACATCATCCGTAATGACGGGACGCACGAAACCGTCAGCGTCGGCAAGCAGAAGCACCTGTTCTCTTTCGAGGCCGACGCCGCTGCCGAAGCCATCCTGGCCGGCAGGCAGGAGCTCGCTGCGCCCGGCATGACCTGGGCCGACAGCCTCGGCAATGCCCGGACGCTCGACAAGTGGCGCGCCGATGCCGGCATCGAGTACTCGGTCGAGAAATCTGCGAAGCGGGTGAATACGCTGGTCGGTCGTCCGCTCCAGTCCGGCGGCACGGTGATCCCGAAGCGCGCGATCCCCGGCCTTGGCAAGCAGGCGTCGGCCGTCGCCCTGGGCTTCGAGGATTTCCGCACCTTCCCGTCTGGCGCGATCCTCCTCGATGCGTTCTGGGAGAAGGGCGGCAACCTGTTCGACACCGCCTTCGTCTACGGCGCCGGCTACACCGAGAAGCTGTTCGGCGAGTGGCATACCAGCCGCGGCACACGCGAGGAGGCAGTGCTGATAGGCAAGGGCGCACATTCCCCGCTCTGCTACCCGGACGTGATTGCAAAGCAGCTCGACCAGTCGCTGAACCGGCTGCAGACCGACTATGTCGACGTCTACTTCATGCACCGCGACAATCTCGAGGTGCCCGTCGGCGAGTTCGTCGACGCGATGGACGCCGAGGTGAAGCGGGGCCGCATCCGCGGGCCCTTCGGCGGCTCGAACTGGACCAAGGAGCGCTTCGACGAGGCCATCGCCTATGCCGACCGCACCGGCAAGCAGCGGCCGGGCGCGCTCTCCAACAACTTCGCGCTCGCCGAAATGCTCGACCCGATCTGGGCCGGATGCGTCACCGCCTCGACCGACGACTGGAAAGCCTGGCTGAAGGCGCGCCAGATCCCTAACTTCTCCTGGTCGAGCCAGGCCCGCGGCTTCTTCACCGACCGCGCCGGCCGCGACAAGACCAGCAACGAGGAACTGGTGCGCGTCTGGTACAACGACCGCAATTTCGGCCGCCGCGATCGCGCCGTGGAGCTCGCGGCAAAGCTCGGCAAGAGCCCGATCCACGTGGCCCTCGCCTATGTGCTGGCGCAGGGTTTTCCCTCGATCCCGCTGATCGGGCCGCGCACGCTCCATGAACTCGACGACAGCCTCGAGGCGTTCGAGATCCAGCTGACGCCGGAACAGGTGGCCTGGCTGGAGGGCTGAGCGCACCTGCGACGGACCGACAGCCCAGCAAAAAGGCTTCCTCACCCGCCGCTTCGCGGACTGGGTGAGGGGGCCTTTTGTCTCAACCGAGGAGGTGCCAACCCTAGCCCTTCGAGTTCCGCGCCTCCCACCATGCCGTCCACCCCTGTTCCAGTTCCGCGAAGGCGGCGTCCGACAGCCCGAACGTGGTGAGCAGCACCGAGCCGCCGCCATGCGGACCACCGTTGGGCGGCCGCTTGTCGGTCACCACCAGGAGGCCGTCGCCCCATGCGGGGACGGTCATGCCGACCTGGTTAGCCGAGTGATGCCACACGGTGCCGGTAACCCGGTCACCCACCGGCAGGTTGGCCGTCACCGCTTCCCCGGCCGGCGTCGCCTTCAGCGGAGCGAGCCCGAGCCCCTCGATCGGCAGCGTGCCGCCCTCCGGCAACTGCGCAGAGAGGAACAGCGTGCGGCGCTTTTCGCCTGGGTGACGTTCGATGAGGAGCCGCATCTGCTCGAAGAAGGTGATCCAACCCTCCCAGGTGTCCTCGTAGAGCGCACTCCAGTCGCCTCCCACGGCAGGCCCCCCGCGCATGACACGAAGCGCCGTGCCGCCCGGTGCTGCGGCCAGCTCGATGCGGTCGGCGATGCCCTCGTATTCCCCGAACGCCAGCACCTTGCTGGCTTCGTCCGCGCGGGCGTGGTCGAAGAAGATGACCTGGATCTCATCGCGCAGCGTGTCGGCGTCCCAGCCGAACCAGTTGAGCATCTGGTCGGGTTGCCGCAGTGCCTGCCAGACGGTTTCCACCGGCGCGGCGATCGTCATCTCGAGGACGACTTGCTTCTGTTGCTCGGCCATTCCGGCTCTCCCCTCGGTTGAGTACCACCCACGTCCTGATGCCGGAGGCGCGGCCATCGCGCCACCGGCAGCGTGGCGCTGCCGACCATCTTGCGCCTTCATTCGATGGTCGTCACATGGCCTCTTGCGGGGCCGTCGCATGGACCTCGCCGCACGACGAACAGGCACCGGAGCAGGCATCCACCCGCTTTGCGAACGCGATCAACGGCTTGCGCGAAAAATCTCGGACGGCCGCGGATTAAACCGCGAGGCGCGGTGTTGATCACCTTAGGACGGGTTGATCGACCACGTCCGCATCCAACGGAGGCACATCATGAAGCTTGCAATCACGCTCGGCGCTGCCGTGCTCGCGCTGCTCTCGACAACCGCGTTCGCCGAAGACTATGTCGGCGGCGCCATCAAGACCACAGAGATCGGCGGCAAGGAAGTGCTGGTCGGCGCCAACGACATGACGCTCTACACCTACGACAAGGACACGGCGGGCGTCACCAACTGCTACGACAAGTGCGCCGAGAACTGGCCGCCGCTGATTGCCGACGCCGCTGCCGCTGCCGAGGGCGATTTCACCCTCGTCGATCGCACCGACGGCACCAAGATGTGGGCCTACAAGGGCAAGCCGCTGTACTTCTGGGTCAAGGACCAGAAGCCCGGTGACACCACCGGCGACATGGTCGGCAAGGTCTGGCATACTGCGGTCGAGCAGTAAGCCGGCAGCCCATGGACTTCCTGGACGAGATCGAAGCGACGGTACCGGCATTGCGGCGCTATGCACGGGCATTGACCCGAAATGCCGATCGCGCCGACGACCTCGTCCAGGATTGCCTGGAGCGCGCCATCCGCAAGCGCAACCTGTTCGTCCCGACCGGGCCGCTGCAGGCCTGGCTCTTCCGCATCCTCATCAACCTGTGGCGCAACGACCTCCGCTTCGAGCGCCGCCGTGGAGACCACGTTCCTATCGATAGCCTGGTATCAGAACCGTCCGTGCCGCCCGCGCAACATGGGCGCATCGCGCTCGCCGAGATGTCCCGCGCCATCGACCGGCTTCCCGACGACCAGCGCGAGGCGGTGCTGCTTGTCGTCTTGGAGGGCCTGAGCTACCAGGACGCTGCGGGCGTTCTCGGCATTCCCGCCGGCACGCTGATGTCGCGGCTGGGCCGCGCCCGTGCCGCGCTCCGCACATTGACCGGCAGCGGCGATGAACCCCGATTGAGGTCGGTCAAATGACGAACCGCCCCCCGATTTCCGAAACCGATCTGCACGCCTATGTCGACCGCAAGCTCACTCCGGAGCTCCGCGGCGAGGTCGAAGCCTGGCTCGCCTCCCGCCCCGACAAGGCCGCCGAGATCGCCAACTGGCAGCGCCAGAACGAGGCGCTGTCGGCGCTGTTCAACGGCGCCGCCGGCGAGACCGTGCCGTCGCGGCTCGATCCGCACCTCATCGCTCGCTCGCCCGCCGCCCGCCGCAATTTCGGCTGGCCCCAGCTCGCCGCCGCCGCGGTGGTGACGCTGGCGCTGGGTGGCGCGCTCGGCTGGGCCGGACGCGACTTCTTCAAGCCGGCCGAGAGCTACGAGCTGATCGCCTCGGCGGTGACCGCGCACGCCCTGTTCGTCAAGGAAAACCGCCACGCCGTCGAGGTCGCAGCCACGGACAAGGACCACCTCGTCTCCTGGCTTTCCAACCGCGTCGAACGGCCGATCAACCCGCCGGACCTGACGCCCGACGGGTTCAGGCTGGTCGGCGGCCGCCTGCTCCCCGGCTACGGCGAAGAGCCCAACGGACCGGCCGCGCAACTGATGTACGAGAATGCCGCCAAGGAGCGGCTCACCGTCTACATAACTGCCGCCCTGCCCGATCGCCGGACCGAGCGGGAATTCACCACCCTCGACAATCTCGATGCGTTCTACTGGGCCAACGACAAGATCACCTGCACCGTGGTGGGCGACCTGCGGGACGACCAGATGAAGGCAGTAGCGAAGAAAGTCTACCAGCAGCTCACCTGGCGTCCCGACGGGGGATCGGGGGAGAGGCGGGGGACGTAGGGTCCGCGGGACAAGGATAAACGAAACGCCGGTGCTCGCGGACCCCCACCCCTGTCCCCTCCCCCTGAACTGGGGGAGGGAGACCCCTACACTGACATCGAAGTTGAAGTCTCCCTCCCCTTCTTAAGGGAAGGGGACAGGGGTGGGGGCAACTCGCACCGGGTCCGCCAGCGACGTTCGCTTGACGCTCAGTACCCCTGCCGCTTCAGCAGATCGTTCGAATAGATATTGTGGAGCCCGACGTTCCGGACATCGCGCTCGCCCATCAGGGCCATCGTGATGTCCATCTCCTTGTTGATGATCTGCAACGCCCGGGTCACCCCCGCTTCACCGCCCGCGCCGAGCCCGAAAGCCATGGCGCGGCCGACGAAAGTGCCCTTGGCGCCAAGCGCCAGCGCTTTCAGCACATCCTGCCCCGACCGGATGCCGGAATCCATCAGCACCTCGGTCCGCTCGCCCACCGCATCGACGATCTCGGGCAGCACCCGGATGGTCGAGGGCGCGCCGTCGAGCTGCCGCCCGCAGTGGTTGGAGACGATGATGCCGTCAGCCCCGTTCTAGACCGCCAGCCGGGCGTCCTCGGCATCGAGGATGCCCTTGACCACCACCGGCCCGCCGAAGCGCTTCTTGATCCAAGCGATGTCCTTCCAGTTGAGCGTCAGGTCGAACTGCGTCGCCGTCCACTTCGAAAGCGAGGCGAGGTTCACCGCCTCGGTGACGTGCCCGGCGATATTGCGGAAAGTGCGCCGCTTGGTGCCGAGCATGCCGAACGTCCAGGCCGGCTTGGTGGCGATCTCGAACAGGAATCGCGGCGTGATTGGCGGCGGCGCGCGCAGCCCGTTGCGGATATCCTTGTGGCGCTGCCCGAGGATTTGCAGGTCCATGGTGAGCACCAGCACCGGGCACTTCGCCGCCTTGGCACGATCGATCAGCCGCTCGATGAACGGCTTGTCGCGCATCACGTAGAGCTGGAACCAGAACGGCTTCGTCGTGTTCTCGGCGACGTCCTCGATCGAGCAGATCGCCATGGTGGAAAGGGTGAACGGGATGCCGAACTTCTCGGCCGCCCGTGCCGCCTTGATCTCGCCGTCGGCCGACTGCATGCCGGTCGAGCCCACCGGCGCGATCGCCACCGGCATCGATACCGGCTGGCCCATCATCGTCGTCGCGAGGTTGCGGTTCTCGAGGTTCACCGCGACGCGCTGGCGGAGCTTGATCTTTTCGAAGTCAGAGCTGTTCTCGCGATAGGTGCTCTCGGTCCAGGCGCCTGAATCGGCATAGTCGAAGAACATCTTCGGCACCCGGCGCCGGGCAGCCTTCATCAGGTCTTCGATGGTGAGATACTTGTCGAGATTGGCCATGTGCGCCCCGGGAAGTCGTTCGCGCTTTCTAGTTCGCTGACATGTCAGTGGTCAATGCGACGTTGGTGAGGACGTTTGCATCGCCCTGTGACCGCCGACCCCCACCCCTGTCCCCTCCCCCTAAGAATGGGGAGGGAGA
>NZ_JAQGJL010000368.1 GCF_028290645.1 Devosia sp.
CAGCGGTTTTTCAGTCTCTCCGGCGATTCTACCGGCGGTCCGCAGGCGACGGCGGTCGACCAAACCATCGCGGTGGATCTGGAGCTAAAGCGGGCCCTGGGCTTCTACAAGACCACCGCCTTCAACGTGAACCTCGACCTGGTGCTGCGCGGCGCCGACCTGCAGAAGGTGAACCTGCAGGCCAATCTCGGTGGGGATCGGAACGTGTCGGTGACGACCAATCCGACGCCAGGCGGTAAGGTCATGTCGGTCGCCTTCAACGACCTCGGCACATTGTTGCGGCTGATGAATGTCTATCCCAATGTCGAAGGCGGGCAGGGGAGTCTGGTGGTCGAGACGATCAAAGACCAGAAGATCGACCGGGGCCAGTTCAGCCTCAGCAATTTTGCCTTCGTGAACGAAGCTAATGTGGCGCAAATCCTCGGGAATCACACCGAGTCCCGGCAGATGATCGCCCGCTCAAACAAGCTCGAGTTCAAGAGCGCGGAGGCTTCGTTCATCCGGCGGAAGGACCGCGTGGAGATCACCGACGCGGTGCTGGCGGGCACGACGGTAGGCGGTACGGCCCGGGGCTTCATCTACACCGATCAACGGCAGTTCGATCTGACCGGCACCTATGTGCCGCTGTTCGGGCTTAATAACGCGTTCGCCAAGCTGCTCGGGCCGCTGGCGGGCCGGGAGGGCGAGGGGCTCTATGGGGTGACGTTCGCCGTCAAAGGGCCGCTGGATAAGCCGGATTTCAAGATCAACCCGATGTCGGCGCTGGTGCCGGGCGCCTTCCGGCGCATGTTCGAATATCGCGCCAAGGAAATCCCGCGCGTCGAGTGACGCGGGATGTGCTCGATCGGGCAGTAGTTGGCGCGGACGATCATGATCTCCACATGATGGGGCGGAGGTACATGATATGTATGCACATATTCTCATTGCTACCGATGGCTCGGAACTTGCGGCGCGAGCGCTGGACCATGGGCTTGGGCTCGCCAAGGCGCTGGGTTCGGCGGTGACGATCGTCACCGTTACGGAGCCCACAGCGGTGCTAGGCGGGGGCTACGCCACAGTCGCGGGGATGACGTTCGATCCCATTCCCGAGTTGCTGGAAGCGCAGGAAACGGCAGCAAAAAACCTGCTCGCAACGGCCGAGAATGCGGCGGCGGCGGCCGGCGTCGTGGCCACGACCGCCTATGTGAATGACAGTTTTCCGGCGGACGGCATCATCTCAACCGCCAATTCGGTCGGTGCCGACCTGATCGTGATGGGCTCGCACGGGCGCCGGGGAATTGGCCGACTGCTGCTCGGCAGCCAGACCAACAATGTGCTGACGCACACCACGATTCCGGTGCTGGTGACCCATTGAGGCCGTTCAGACGGGCTTCAGGAGAGCGTGCTTCTTCTTGCCGACCGAGAGCTTGATGACGCCTTCGGGCAGGACGGTGGAGGCGCCGAGGGTGGCGCGGTCGTCCGTGGCGGCATCGTCGTTGATGCGGACGGCGCCCGACTGGACGAGCCGGCGGGCCTCGCCGTTGGAGGTGGCAAGTCCGGCGGCGACGAGCGCTGCGAGGAGGCCAAGTCCCGAGGAAAGCTCGGTTTTTCCGATCTCGGCGGTCGGCAGCGACAGGTCCAGCGCGCCCGCTTCGAAGGTGGCGGCTGCGGTGGAGGCGGCCTGCTCGGCGGCTTCGCGGCCGTGGACGATGGCGGTGACTTCGGTGGCGAGGACCTTCTTGGCTTCGTTCAGTTCCGAGCCGCCGAGGGCAGCGAGCCTGGCGATCTCGTCGAGGGGTAACCTCTTGAAAATCTTGAGGAATTTGCCGACGTCGGCGTCCTCGGTGTTGCGGAAGTATTGCCAGAAATCGTAGGGACTGAAGAGTTCGCCGTTGAGCCAGACGGCGCCGGAGGCGGATTTGCCCATTTTTTCGCCGGAGGCCTTGGTCAACAGGGGGGTGGTGAGGGCGTAGAGCTGGGGGCCGCCCATGCGGTGGCTGAGGTCTACCCCGTTGATTATATTGCCCCATTGGTCGGAGCCGCCCATCTGGAGGACGGTGCCGTAGCGGCGGTTGAGCTCGGTGAAGTCGTAGCCCTGCATGATCATGTAGTTGAACTCGAGGAACGACAGCGATTGTTCGCGGTCGAGCCTGAGTTTCACGCTGTCGAACGAGAGCATGCGGTTGACTGAGAAGTAGCGGCCCACGTCGCGCAGGAATTCGACGTAGTTGAGCTTCAGCAGCCAGTCTGCGTTGTTGACCATGATCGCATCGGTCGGGCCGTCTCCGTAGCGCAGGATGCGGCTGTAGACTTTCTTGATACTCTCGATATTGGTGTTGATCTGCTCGACGGTGAGCAGCTGGCGCTGATCATCCCGGAACGAGGGATCGCCGACCATGGAGGTGCCGCCGCCCATCAGGCTGATGGGACGGTGGCCGGTCTCCTGGAGCCAATAAAGCATTGTTACTGTTATCAGATTTCCGATGTGGATCGAGGTCGCGGTGGCGTCGTAGCCGACATAGCCGGTGATCGTCTCCTTCGCCGCGAGGGCATCCAGGCCCTCGGGGTCGGAGATCTGGTGGATGAAGCCACGCTGATCGAGAACGGTCAGCAGATCTGACTTAAATTTGCCCATGGACTGCCACGTAGATGAACGGTGTCTGAACGGATTCCCGCCTTCGCGGGAATGACGGCTTGGTGCGCTAGCGGCCCTTGCCCGCGGCGATTTCGGCGCGGCGGCGGTCGAGATAGTCAGCGCACCGCTCGGTGAGGATGTCGATCTTGCCCTCGTAGAAGTGGTTGGCGCCTTCGACCTGCTGCTGCTCGATGTTGATGCCCTTCTGCGTCTTCAGCTTGTCGACCAGCTTCTGCACCGATTGGGGCGGCGCGACGCGGTCCTTGTCGCCGTGGATGATAAGCCCGGACGAGGGGCACGGGGCGAGGAAACTGAAGTCGTAGAGGTTCTCGGGCGGCGAGACCGAGATGAAGCCCTCGACCTCGGGCCGGCGCATCAGCAGCTGCATGCCGATCCAGGCGCCGAACGAGAAGCCGCCGATCCAGCAGCCGCGCGACTCGCGGTTGAGGCTCTGCAGCCAGTCGAGCGCCGCAGCGGCATCGCTGAGCTCGCCCACGCCGTGGTCGAACATGCCCTGGCTGCGGCCGACGCCGCGCGAGTTGAAGCGCAGCACGGAGAAGCCGCGCTGGGCGAACATGTAGAACAGGTTGTAGACGATCTGGTTGTTCATCGTGCCGCCGAACTGCGGATGAGGATGAAGAACGATCGCAATGGGAGCGTTAGGGTCCTTACCCTGCTGGTAGCGGCCTTCGAGGCGTCCCTCTGGTCCGTTGAAGATGACTTCTGGCATAACGTCGTTTCCCTGGGCCCCGCCGGACACTAAGCGCATGGCTGATGCCCGC
>NZ_JAQGJL010000369.1 GCF_028290645.1 Devosia sp.
GTGGCTCCGCACCCCTCTCCGGCAAAATCCCGCCAATGGGGAGTTGCGCTGTGGGTCTGCCGGTGCAGAGGCCCCGCTACGGCTTCTCCCAGGTCAGGGCTTCGGCCTTGGCGCCCAGGCTGCCGAGGGCGGATTTGAGGTCGGCGACCATGGGGTCGGGGCCGCAGAGGTAGAAGTTCTGGGACATGTCGCCGACGTGGCGCTTGAGGAAGGCCACGTCGATGCGCTCGTGGAGTACGCCGGCGGCGGAGGGGTCGTCGGTGAGGGTCCAGGTGCATTCGAGGCCCTGCATCGCTTCGAACTCGCCGCGCAGGATGATGTCCTCGGCCTTGCGGTGGGAGGCGATCAGGCGGTGGCCGGCGAGCCTGCTGTCGTGGTGGAGCTGGCGGAGGATGGCGATGAAGGGGGTGACCCCGGCGCCGCCGGCGATGAAGGTGCCCGGACCCTTGTAGGTGATGGTGCCCCATGGGTCGCGGAGCATCAGGCGCTGGCCCGGAACGTAGCCGAACAGGCGCTCGGTCACGCCGTCGCCGCCGGTGTGGAAATAGCTCTTGATGGTGAACTCGAGATGGTCCCAGTCATTGAGCGCGGTGAAGGTGAAGGGGTGCTTCCTGTCGCGCCAGCCGTCCTCGTCGAGCGAGAGTTCGGTCGCCTGGCCGGGCTCGAAGCGGAAGCCGGGGGGCTTTTCCAGCTCATAGCGCCGCACATTGTGGGTCACCGGCTGAATATTCAGAATTTTTACGCTCTGGGGCATGACGCGACTCCTTGACGCCGTGGGACGCGCCGAGTGGGCGCTTCGTTCCCACGAGGTGCAGGGTGCAGCCCTCCGAAATCGGGCGCAAGCCCTGCCGCTGCCGATGGTTCCCTTGCGGCAACCAACCCTCCTCATGGGGGGTGCGTATCGCAGAAGATAGTCGCCATCCGCGGCGTAACTGTCTGCACCTATTGATGAATTTCAAGTGGCGAGGATGCAGATTCTCCGTCTTGCCGACGCAGGCGCGGAGGCCGATTTCCCTGTTGTCCAGAGAAACGAAAGGGACAAAAAATGAAAACCACCACTCTTGGCCTTGCCGCGCTGCTGCTTGCAGGCGGCCTGTCTGTTCCGGCCCTCGCGGCCACCTTCGACGCCCAGTACTATCTGACGCTGCTGCAGCAGAAGGGCATCGAGGCCACTGACGTGTCGCAGGCTTCGAGCAATGTCATCCGCGCCGAGGTCAAGCTGGCGGACGGCTCCACCGCAACCCGCTACTTCTCCACGGCAACGCTTGCGCCGGTAGGGGCGCCTGCACCGGCCAATACCCGTGTGCTGAGCAAGCTCGACGTGGGCGGGACGGCCGCTGCGGTGGCCAACCAGTCGCTGCTCTATGACGGCGACGGCACCAACTAGCACCGAGTCCGGATCGGCCGGTTACCGGCCGATCCGCTACCCGCGCGAGGGCATATGCCCCAATTGCGTCGTGCGGGATCGAGAGGGAAGGAACGGGGCTATCGTCCGGTGCCGGTACGCAGCCCGGAAGGCTCGAGCTGATGGGAGTCGCGGGCATCGAACAGCTGCCGGGCCTCCTGCACCCTTGACCAGTGAAGGGCGGCAAAGGCCTCGAACGCCTCGAAGGCCTTCAGCGCCTCCATGCCGAGATCGGTCAGCGCGTAGTCTACGCGTGGCGGGATGGTGGCGTAGCTGGTGCGTGAAACGAAGCCGTCGCGCTCCAATGCCCGGAGGCTTGCCGTCAGCGCCTTTTGCGAAATGGTGCCGATGTCGCGCTGCAGTTCGGAAAAGCGCATGGTTGCGTGCCGAAGATGCAGCACCACGGTCAGCGTCCATTTGCTGTTCCGCGTGGTCAGGAGTTCTTCGATTACAGCCTGGTTCACTGGCGGACGATTCTGCTGACGCATTCGCCTACTCCTCAAGAGTGAGGCCAGCCGTTACCGGTCGGCGCTATGTCCCCAGGGGCGCATATCGTATCCCTGCATGATTTTTCCAGAGCCCAACCCCGGAAATCGACCAGTCGTTGCCTAAACGTTCCATTACTTTCTGGTAACAAATGCGCCCTGCCGTGATTGGGCCCGGTCTGGAGCAGAATTATAGTGTGCAACTATTCGTGATGACGGCCCTCGATGCGCTCGAAGCTTAGATAAAAGCTTCGGAGCCGGCCATCGGCGCGGGCCTTTTCCTCGTAGCGTGTCGGCTCCCAGCCGTCATAGGGCTCGTGCCAGAGGCCCGGCCGCTCGGGCGCGAAACGGAATTCCGGAGCCCGCAGGATGTGGGCGAGAGTCCAGTTCGCATAGTCCTCGATATCGGTGGCGAAGCGAAACAGCGTGCCGGGTTTCATCGTGCGCACAAGTTCCTGCAAGGTCAGCGGCGAGATGAAGCGGCGCTTGTGATGGCGCGCCTTCGGCCAAGGGTCGGGATAGAGCAAATATGCCCCGTCGAGGCAGGTATCGGGAAGCTTCTGCAATAGTTTCAGCGCGTCGTCGGTGAAGAGGCGGATATTGTCGAGCCCCTCCTCGTCGATCTGCTGCAGCAGCTTGGCGATGCCGCCGCAAAAGACTTCGCAGCCGATGAAGCCGGTATCGGGGTGACGCCGCGCCTCGAGCGACAGATGTTCGCCGCCGCCGTAGCCGATCTCGATAACGATTTTTGCAGGTGCGGTGGGAAAGAGGGCGGCTGGGTCGAGCGAAGTGTCGCCCAGCGTGATCTCGATCTCGGGGAGGAGTTCCTTGAACAGCCGGTCCTGGCCCTTGTGCAGGCGTTTGCCCGAACGGCGGCCGAAGAAGGCGCGCGGCTCGCCGGCGAGGGTTAACGGGTGGTGGGGTTTGTCTGTGGTTTTCAAAACGCCCACCGGGTCATTCCCGCGAAAGCGGGAACCTCTGTTTTTCTGCACGTGGCACGACCGCAAACGGAGGTTCCCGCTTGCGCGGGAATGACCCCGTGCGCGGGCTAACTCAAGCCGCCTTTACCGCGGCTTTCAGGGCCGGGACGAGGTCGATCTTTTCCCACGAGAAGCTGCCGTCGCGGCCGGGCTTGCGGCCGAAATGGCCGTAGGCGGAGGTCTTGGCGTAGATCGGCTTGTTGAGGTCGAGCCTGGTGCGGATGCCGCGGGGGCTGAGGTCGAAGACTTCGCCGAGGACGGTTTCGAGAGTGGCTTCCTCGACCTTGCCGGTGCCGTGGAGGTCGACATAGATCGACAGGGGCTTGGCCACCCCTATGGCGTAGCTCAACTGGATGGTGGCGCGGTCGGCGAGGCCGGCGGCGACGACATTCTTGGCGAGGTAGCGCGCCGCATAGGCGGCCGAGCGATCGACCTTGGTGGGGTCCTTGCCCGAGAAGGCGCCGCCGCCATGCGGGGCCGCGCCGCCATAGGTGTCGACGATGATCTTGCGGCCGGTGAGGCCGGCGTCGCCGTCGGGACCGCCGACGACGAACTTGCCGGTCGGATTGACGTGCCAGACGGTGTCGGCGCTGATCCAGCCCTCGGGGAACGAGGCGCGGACATAGGGCTCGATGATCTGGCGCACGTCGTCGGAACTGAGGCTCTCGTCGATATGCTGGGTCGAAACCACGATCTGGGTGACGGCGACCGGCTTGCCGTTCTCGTAGCGGATGGTGACCTGGCTCTTGGCGTCGGGGCCGAGCTTGATGGCGGCGCCCTCGCCGGCCTTGCGGGCGATGTTCAGCGCCTCGAGGATCTTGTGGGCGTAGTAGATCGGGGCGGGCAGCAGTTCGGGGGTCTCGCGGCTGGCATAGCCGAACATGATGCCCTGGTCGCCGGCGCCGACATCCTTGTTGCCGGCCTCATCGACACCCTGCGCGATATCGGCCGACTGGCCGTGCAGCAGCACGTCGATGCGGGCGGTCTTCCAGCTGAAGCCCGACTGCTCGTAGCCGATGGCCTTGATGGCCTTGCGGGCGGTCGATTTGAACTTCGCGGGATTGACCACCGGATGGCCGGCGGCGTCGATCAGGATCTTGCCGTCCTTGCCCTTTTTCAGCAGCGTCTCGGGGACGCGGACCTCACCGGCGATGACGACGCGGTTCGTGGTGGCGAGGGTCTCGCAGGCGATGCGCACCTTGGCCGGATCCATGCCGGCTTTCCGCGCCTCGCGGAACACCAGGTCGACGATCTCGTCGGAAATCCGGTCGCAGACTTTGTCGGGATGACCCTCGGAGACCGATTCCGAAGTGAAGAGATAGGAAGACCGGGCCAAGGCTAAACCCCCGAAAAGTGCTCAAAAAATGCGAAAATCGCATAGTTGGCGTGTGTTCTGCCACTCAGGCAGCGCGCGGTCAAGTGATATAAAGGAAGCTTTATGTCCTAGCTGGGCACTGTCGTGGAATATTCATTCGATACGCCGCGGACGGCGCGCCGCAACGAGCGAACCTAGGATGCCGAGCCCGATGGCGACCCAGAAGGGCAGGTCGCCGAAGCGGGTGAACAGCGTGCCGCCGGCGATGGGCTCGGCGGGGACGACATCGAGCACGCCGACCTCGTTTTCGGCGAGTCGCGCGGTGATTCGGCCGAGCGGATCGACGCTGAGGGTGACGCCGGAATTGGCGGCGCGCAGCAGCGGCAGGCCGGTCTCGACGGCGCGGAGGCGCGCGTGGTGGGCATGCTGGGCGGGGCCGATCGAACCCATGAACCAGGCGTCATTGGTGATGTTGAGGATGAACTGGGCCTGGGACGGATCGCCGATATCGCCGGGGAACACCGCCTCGTAGCAGACCAGCGCCAGGAAGGGCGGCGTGCCGGGCGGGGTCATGAGGCGGCGGCCGTCGCCGGCGGCCCAGCCGTTGGTGCCGGGGACGAACTGGTTGATGCCGAACAGCCGCCAGAACGGCTGGAACGGCAGGTATTCGCCGAACGGCACGAGGTGGGACTTGTCGTAGCTGGCGACGACCTCGCCCTTGCTGTCGATGGCGAGGATGGAATTGTAGCCCGGATTGTCGCGGATCGGCAGGCCGTCGTCGCCGATCGGCTCGCGCGGCGCACCGGTCAGCAGCAGCGTCGTATCGGGCAGCATGCGGGCGATGCGGGCGATGCCGTCGGGATAGTTAGTGAGGAAGAACGGGAACACCGATTCCGGCCAGACCAGCTGGGTGATGCCGGCGAGACCGGGGTCGGTGGGGGTGAGCTTGCTCTCCGAGAGGCTGATCAGCTGGTTGATGATGGCGTCGGGATCGGCGGCGCTCCAGTCGGCATGGTCGAGGATCATCGGCTGGACCATCCGCACCTTCATGTCGGTGCGGGGGACGAGCGGGGTGTTGGTGAGCCGCCAGTTGCCATAGGCGACCTGCGCCGCGATGACGGCGACCGCGAGGAAGAACGGGATCAGGCGGCGCACCACGCCGCGCTGGTCGGCGGGCCAGATCAGCGCCGGGGTCATGGCGATGAGGGCGGCGAGGAAGGTGAGGCCGTAGGTGCCGATCACCGAGGCGAGCTGCAGCATCTCGTCATTGGCGGTGAGCGCATAGCCGATGAGATCGAAGGGGAAGCCGGAAAACAGGTGCCCGCGCGCCCATTCGGCCAGCGCCAGGAAGCTTGCAAGGGTGACGATGCGGAAGGCGCCGCCCGACCAGAGGAGATGCGCCAGCGCGCTGCCGAGCCCCCAGAAGATCGAGAGGATGGCGGCGAGCCCGACAATGGCGAAGGGCATGAGGAGGAGGAAGAAGCCGCCCTCCTCGAAGAAGGCCGCGCCCAGCCAATGGAGCGCCACGGTGAAATAGCCGAGCCCGAAGGCAAAGCCGATATGGAAGGCGGGCCCCACGAGCCGCCGCCAGCCGTGCCGGCGCTCGGCCCCATCGAGGGCCCAGACCCAGATGGGGAGCGCGAGGAACAGCGCGGGGAGGAGGAAGAACGGCGGCACCGAGGCGGCGGCGAGCGCGCCCGCCGCAACGAGGATCAAGAAACGCCGCCAGCCATGGCTCAGCATCACGGTCTCGGCGAGCCAGGTCATGCGGCGCTCGAATCACAGGGCATGTGGCAAGGTCGCGAGGCGGGGGCGCCGGGTCAAGGCGGCATAGCCGCGCTGCGGCGCGGCGGGGGTAGCAACGGAGACGAGACGTAACGGAGTGGGCGAGGACGGCACCCGGGGACGCGGGATTTGCCGCCAATCTCGAGCGGAAGCTGGCGGCGGGGCTCGAATCGGGGCTGCTGCTGCCCATGCACACGGTGGCGGTGAGCCGGGCCGGCAAGCTGGTGCTCGAGGAATATTACCGGGGCGAGGACGAAAGCTGGGGCGATTCGCTGGGCCGGGTGAGCTTCGGGCCGGAGGTGCTGCACGACCTGCGCTCCGTCACCAAGAGCGTTGTCGGGCTGCTCTACGGCATCGCGCTCGAGCGCGGGCTGGTGCCGCCGGTTGGGGCGCCGGTGATCGATGCTTTCCCCGAATATCCGGACCTCGTTGCCGACCCGGCGCGGCGCAAGGTGACCATCGAGCACACGCTCAACATGACCATGGGGATGGAGTGGGACGAATCGAAGCCCTACACCGACCCGACCAATAGCGAGATCGCCATGGAGCTGGCGCCGGACCGCTACCGGTTCGTGCTCGACCGGCCGATCGTCGCGGCGCCGGGAGAGAAATGGATCCATTCCGGCGGCGCGGTGGCGCCGATCGGCGCGCTGATCGAGCGTGGAGCGGGCAAGCCACTGGGTGAGTTCGCCCGCGAGGCGCTGTTCGAGCCGCTGGGGATTTCCGCCTTTCACTGGATGGCGGGGAGCGACGGCGTGGCGTCGCCGGCGTCCGGGCTGCGGCTCAGGGCGCCGGACCTGTTGCGGATCGGCGCGATGCTGGTCGACGGCGGCCGGTTCGAGTGCCGGCAGTTGGTGCCGGAGGCCTGGCTCGACACGTCGTTCACGCCGGCGATCACGCTGCCGGATGGGCTCGGCTACGGGCGGCTATGGTATATCGGGGAGGCGCCGGTGCCGGCATTCGGCAGGCCGATGCGCTGGATCGGCGCCTTCGGCAATGGCGGCCAGCGCCTGTGGCTGGTGCCGGAAGCCGGCGTTGCCTGCGTGATCTATGCGGGGGACTACAACAAGTTCGACCGCTGGGTGACGCCGGTGCGCGTGTGGCGTGAGATCGTGCTGGGGAATCTGGAGCGGGCTTAGGTTTAGGACGGCTGCGGTACCCAAGTAGGCTTGTCATCTACGCGCCGGTAACCCCGCTCGCCACTGCCATTGCCAAACCAAACCAAAGGTTCGTCGAATGGCTTCAGAAGGAACGAGACGCCCATCGCAGTTTTCCCCTTCGTTCGCGCTTCGGTCTTCCAGTCAATCAGGGTGCCCTGCCTATAGGACTTCTCCCGTTTGGCACTGTGCAGTGCGACATAGCCGCCCAGTTGGATTGCCGGCTGACATAGGTCTTCATCAACGGCCCAAACTCCTGACCAGAACCGACCGTCGGGTAGGAGCGTGACCTCGTAGTCGCTCTGACATTTGAAATGAAACCCTATCACAGGACTCACAGCGCCGCCCGCCCTTCGGGGGCGGCGCTGCTCCTGTATCGCAGCGATGCGGTCGGCCAATGAAGTCTCACCCTTGCTCGCGGCATTGCGCCGAACCTGCTCGAGCCGCTCTGGGGCAAGCGCAAGCAGCTGCTCATCTGACCACACAAACAAAGGATACCTCCGACTGTTCGATAACTACTCTGCGGCCGGGGAGTCTTCGGGAGCCTTGGCGGCCGGTGGTTTGGGCGGCCGGGGCTTCGGCTGCTTCAACCGCTTGATCTTGACGCGTTTGACCTGGCGGCTGTCGGCTTGCAGGACTTCGAACTCGAAGCCCTTGATGCCGTTGACGTGTTCGCCCTTCACCGGCACGTGGCCGGCGAGTTCGAAGACGAGGCCGCCCAGCGTGTCGACTTCGTCGGCATGGGCGCCGGGGTCGAAATCGGGGCCGATGACTTCGCGCACTTCGGTGAGCTCGGCGCGGGCCGAGGCGATGAAGACGTTCGAATTGACCTTGCGGACCAGCGCCACGTCGTCGTCGTGCTCGTCCTCGATCTCGCCGACCACCGCTTCGAGCAGGTCCTCGATGGTGACGAGCCCGTCGGTGCCGCCATATTCGTCGATGACCACGGCCATATGGACGCGTTTGAGCTGCATCTGCTGCAGCAGGTCGCCCACCGGCATCAGCGGCGGGACGAACAGCACCTGGCGGACGATGTCGAGCTTTTCGATGCGCGAGCGTAGCGGCGGCGAGACGAGCTTCACCGGCACGGCGGCTTCGGGATCGGCGACGGGCTCGGTGATGCGGCGCAGCGCGTCCTTGACGTGGATGAAGCCGGTGATGTTGTCGAGGCTGTCGGTGTAGACGGGCATCCGCGAGTGGCCGACCTGGCGGAAGCGGGCGACCAGCACGCCTAGCGTGTCGGTGGTCTCGATCGCCTCGATATCGGCGCGCGGCACCATGACGTCCTCGACGCGCTTTTCGGCGAGATCGAGCACGTTCTTGAGGATGGTGCGCTCGGACTGGGTGAAATCGGTGGTGCCGCCGTTGTTCTCGCTCTCGAGCGCGACTTCGAGATCATCCCGCAGCGACACGGTGCGCATGGCGACGAGCGCGCGCAGCCAGTGCCAAAGACGATGCCCCCACGTGGCCGAGGGGGCGAGACTAGAAGGAGGCTCGCCGTTCGACTTGGGGGAGGCCGGTTTCTTCGGCGGCGCGGACGGACTGTCGGAGTCGTTCATCTCTAATGGCCACGTAGGGCCTTCAATTCATCGGAGTGTTAATCTAGCTGTCGGCGTAGGGATCGGCAATGCCGAGGGTCGCGAGAATACTGGTCTCGAGCCCTTCCATCTCCGCCGCATCGTCTTCCTCGATATGGTCGTAACCGAGCAGGTGCAGGAACCCGTGCACCAACAGGTGGGTGTAATGGGCCTCGAAAGTGACGCCCAGGTCCTCGGCTTCCCGCGCCACCGTCTCGCGCGCGAGGGTGATATCGCCGAGGAGGCCCATGACGGGCGAGAACGGCTCGATCTGCGGGAAGCTCAGGACGTTGGTGGATTTGTCGAAGCCGCGCCACTGGTGGTTGAGCTGGCGCTGCTCGGCGTCGTCGGTCAGCACCACCGAGACTTCGGCGACGCCGGCCATCCTGGCCTTGGACTGCTTCAGGGCTTCGCGGATGGCGGTTTCGGCGACGGCCTCGAGGTCATCGGGCCAGCCCTCCGCGTTGACCGCGAAGGCAATTGACAGTGGCGGTCGCATCAGGCCTTCGCGTGGTTCTCGGAGAGCCGGCGGGCGGTATCAGCCTCGTAGGCGCGAACGATCCGGCCGACCAGCGCGTGGCGCACCACGTCCTTGTCGTTGAAGCGCGAGACGTGGACGCCCTCGATGCCATCGAGCAGCGATACCGCCTCGATCAGCCCGGATTTCTCGCCGCGCGGCAGGTCGACCTGGGTCGGGTCGCCGGTGACGATCATCTTGGAGTTTTCACCGAGGCGGGTCAGGAACATCTTCATCTGCATCGAGGTGGTGTTCTGGGCCTCGTCGAGGATGACCACCGCATTGGCGAGGGTGCGGCCGCGCATGAAGGCCAGCGGCGCCACTTCGATGATGCCCGAGGTGATGCAGCGCTCCACATGCTCGGGGCGCATCATGTCGTAGAGCGCGTCGTAGAGCGGGCGGAGATAGGGATCGACCTTGTCCTTCATGTCGCCAGGGAGGAAGCCGAGGCGCTCGCCAGCTTCGACGGCCGGGCGAGAGAGGATGATGCGGTTGATGTCGCCGCGCTCGAGCAGCGTCGCGGCGTGGGCGACGGCGAGATAGGTCTTGCCGGTACCGGCTGGGCCGATGCCGAACACCAGCTCGGCGCGGTCCATGGCCCGCATATAGGCGTCCTGCGCCGGGGTGCGGGCAACGATGGTGGCCTTGCGGGTCGCGATCTGCGCCATGCGCACCCTGCCCTTCTTCTCGAGCGTGGGCAGGCTCAGCTGGCTGTCCTCGGTCTCGATCATGCGGATGACGCCATCGACGGTCGACACCTCGATCGGCTGGCCTTCCTCGAGCTGCTCGTAGAGCGACTCGAGCACGCGGCGCGCCTGGTCGACGGACCCGGCCCCGCCCTTCAGCATGACGTGGTTGCCGCGCGGCGTCGCCTGCACGCTGAGACGTTGCTCGATCAAAGCAAGGTGCTGGTCAAAATCGCCGTAGAGTTGTGCGGCGAGCTTGTTGTCTTCGAAGGCGAGTTCAAGCTGGGAGGATGGGCCGTGGTCGGTAGACGGGGGCAAATGCCTGCTCAAAATCTCTGGGGCTCCTGGGGGACGGCCGCTCAGATATGGGTCGCCATGGCTTGAGACTCAATAACGCTAGCAGAATTCGGTTCCACGTCTGTGACAATCTTGCCAGTAAGGGAATTATTCCCGGCAGCGACGATTTCGACCGGCACGATCTGCCCGATCAACCGCGTCGAACCTTCCATGTGCACCGCCTGTAGATAGGGCGAACGGCCGCCGACCTGGCCCGGCATGCGGCCGGCCTTCTCGATCAGCACCGGCAGAATGCGGCCGACGACGGAGATGCCGAAATCGCGCATTTGGGTGGTGATAAGTGCGTTGAGCCGGGCGAGGCGCTCGGCCTTGACGGGTTCGGCGACCTGGTCGGGCATGCCGGCGCCGGGCGTGCCGGGGCGGATAGAGTATCTGAAGGTGTAGGCGGAGGCGTAGCCGACGTCCCTGGCCACCTGCAGGGTTTCCTCGAAATCGGCATCGGTCTCGCCGGGAAAGCCGACGATGAAATCGCCCGACAGCGCCATGTCCGGACGGGCAGCCATGATGCGCTCGATCACCGACATGTAGTCGGCGCGGCTGTGGCGGCGGTTCATGGCCTTCAAGATGCGGTCGGAGCCGGACTGGATCGGCAGGTGCAGGTAGGGCATCAGCGCGTCGAGATCGCGATGCGCCTCGATCAGCTCGTCGGTCATGTCGAGCGGGTGCGAGGTGGTGTAGCGGATGCGGGCGATGCCGGGAATCAGCGACAGGCGGTAGCAGAGTTCGCCGAGCCCGACGGTGCGGCCACGGACATCGAGGCCGTGATAGGCGTTGACGTTCTGGCCCAGCAGCGTGAGTTCGCGCACCCCGGCATCGGCGAGGTTCCGCGCCTCGCGCAGCACCTGCTCGACCGGGCGGGAAACCTCGGTGCCGCGGGTATAGGGGACGACGCAGAACGAGCAGAACTTGTCGCAGCCTTCCTGCACGGTGAGGAAGGCGGTGAGGCCGCGGGCGAGAGTGACTTCCCTTTTCGCCGCGGGCAGATGCTCGAACTTGTCCTCCTGCGGGAAGTCGGTGTCGACCACCTTGGCGCCGTTATGGGCGCGCGCGATCAGCTCGGGCAGGCGGTGATAGGATTGCGGGCCGAACACCAGATCGACGGCGGGGGCGCGGCGGACGATCTCGTCGCCTTCGGCCTGGGCGACGCAGCCGGCGACGCCGATCATCAGCTCGTGGCCGCTGGCGCGGCGCTCCTCGCGCAGGTCGCGCAGGCGGCCGAGTTCGGAGAACACCTTTTCCGAGGCCTTTTCGCGGATGTGGCAGGTGTTGAGGACGACGAGGTCGGCATCGGCCATGTCGTGGGTCGGTTCGTACCCGTGCGGCGCCAGCGCATCCGCCATGCGGTCGGAATCGTAGACGTTCATCTGGCAACCGTAGGTCTTGATGAACAGCTTTTTGGGCGTGTGCTCGGTCATGGGCGGGTGAATACACCGAAGTCAGTGGGAGTGCAAAAGCGATGGGCTGGTGGGTGGCCCCAAGCTCAGGATTGGGGCACCTTCCCCCTCCGGAGGAAGCCATGCCCATAAACCTCGAAACTCTCGTCCTGCACGGTGGCGATGGAACGCGTGTCATCGGTGAGCCGCTGGCACCGGCGCCGGTTCTGTCGACCACCTATTTCACCCATCCTGATGCGGTGGGGTTTTCGGCCTCCGACCTCACCGACGATGCGCCGCATTTCTATACCCGCTGGAGCAACCCGACGCTGGAGCTGCTTGAGAAGCGGCTGGCGCTGCTCGAGGGCGGGGAGGCGGCGCTGAGCTTTGCCTCGGGGATGGCGGCGATCACCGGGTTGTTTGCCGGGCGGCTGAAGAGCGGGGACCATCTGGTGCTCTCGGATGTGTGCTATGCGGGCGTCGCCGAATATGCCCGGCAGGCGCTGCCGCGGCAGGGGGTGGAGGTGTCGTTTGTCGATAGCTCGGACCCGCAGAATGTCGCGGCGGCGATGCGGCCGAACACGCGGCTCGTCCATATCGAGACGCCGGCCAACCCGATCCTGAAGCTGACCGATATCGCGGCGGTGGCGGCCATTGCGCATGCCGGCGGGGCGGAGCTTTCGGTGGATTCGACGATTGCGACGCCGGTGGGGACCAATCCGATCGCGCTCGGGGCCGACTACGTGTGCCACGCGCTGACCAAATACATTTGCGGGCATGGCGATGCGCTGGGCGGTGCGGTGATCGGGCGGGCTGATCGGCTCGCGGAGTTGCGCCGGGATGTGCTGATCCACCATGGGGCGGCGCTGTCGCCGTTCTCGGCCTACCTGATCCTCAGGGGGATCGAGACGCTACCGCTGCGGATGGAAAAGCATCAGGCCAATGCGCGGGCGGTGGGGGAGTGGCTGGAGGGGCATCCGAAGGTGCGGCGGGTGCTGTGGCCGGGCCTCGCGAGCCATGAGCAGGCGGAGCTGGCACGCCGGCAGATGCGGAATTTCTCCGGGCTGCTGAGCTTTTCGGTGAAATCGGACAGCGCCGGGATGGCGCGGCAGCTGGCCGAGCGACTGAAGACCGTGAGTTACGCGGTGTCGCTGGGGAAAACCAAGTCGCTGTGCTTCTACATCGGGACGGACGACATCTTGCGCTCGTCCTTCGCGCTGGCGGATGAGCGGGCCTATCGCGATAGGGCCGGCGAGGGGGTGTTCCGGGTGTCGGTGGGGATCGAGGACGCGGGCGATATCATCGCGGATTTCGAGCAGGCACTGCGATGAGCGGGACCCTGAAGGAGATCGTGTTCGATTGCCGGGAGGCGGCGCCGCTGGCGCGGTTCTGGGCCGCGGTGCTGACGGGCTATGCGGTGCGCGCCTATGACGAGGCCGAGATCGCCCGGCTGGCGGCGCTGGGGCTGACGCCGGCGACCGACCCGACGGTGATGGTGGACGGTCCGGGGCCGACGCTGTGCTTCCAGGAGATCGATCGCAGGCGCGACCAGGGGCGGATCCATCTCGACGTGCTGGTGGCGGACCGGACGGCGGAAAGAGCACGGCTGCTCGGGCTTGGGGCGACAGTGGAGCGCGAGGCGGAGGGCTATACGGTGATGGCCGATCCGGAGCGGAACCTGTTTTGTATTGTGGAGGGGGGCTGAGCTGGTGCCTTCTCCCCTTGCGGGAGAAGGTGCCCGAAGGGCGGATGAGGGGTATCTCTCCGCGCACTCAGTCGCTCGTCGCTTTCGCTCCGATCGCGCAACCTCCGGTTGCGGGACCCCTCATCCGGCGCTTCGCGCCACCTTCTCCCGCAAGGGGAGAAGGCACCCGACTGAGGGCTGCGAAGCTTACTCCACCGCCACCGCCACCGGCAGTGGCGTGCCGCGGTTGAGCGCTACCAGCATCCGCCGCACCTCGTTTTCCATCTGCTTGGCCAGCTCCTTGCGGTTGGTGCCGGCGCCGAGGGGGCGGGGGGTGCCGAAGGCGAGGGTGACTTCGCGGGTGCCGCCGGTCAGGATTTCCTTGATGTTTTGCTTGACCGACTTGGACTTGATCCAGGCGATGAAGGAACGGTCGGTGCGACCGACGGGGAGGCCCTGCAGCTTGGTATAGGCGATGGTCAGGGGCTGGATCATCACCTCGCCGGCGCCGGCTTCCTCCATGGCGTGCTGGGCGGCGCCGATCAGCGCCGAACGAAACGGCAGCACATGGGTGCCGATATCGGACTGGCCTTCGGCGAA
>NZ_JAQGJL010000383.1 GCF_028290645.1 Devosia sp.
CCGCAACCTGCAGCGCGACCATCAGCGACCTGAATCTTGGGATCGTCGACACGCTGTCGGCGAGCCCCGCCAATGCCGCCGGCGAAGTCGCGATCACCTGCGATCAGGTGGCCGGGGACGTCACCAGTATGACCGTTTGCATTAACCTCGGGACCGGGAGTGGCGGCGTGCAGGGCGGCCTTCGGCTGCTCGAGGGGGGAACTGCCGGGCTGGCCTTCGGCCTGTTCGCCGACAGCGCGCACTCGGTTCCCTGGGGAAGCCACGATACCCCGGCACTCGGATCGCCGCTGACCCTGCATCTCCCCGCCAACGGGGGGGCCGCATCCGGCCGGATCAGCCTCTATGGTTCGGTGTTTGCGGGTCAGTCCTCGGCTGTCGCGGCTAGCTACCGGTCGACATTCTCGGGGCCCGACGCCACCCTGATCTACGCGGAGGGGACCGCGCTCGATTGCAGTGCGCCCGCGGGCGGCGACTTCGCCTATGCTGCTTTCTCGGTAAACGCCACGGTTCTCGCAAACTGCCTCGTGGTGGCCGGAGACATCGATTTCGGACGCACGGGAGTGGTCGCGCGTGCCCTCGATGCGAGTGGGGATCTGGATATCAGTTGCACACCCGGAACAAACTATTCCGTTGGCCTCGATGGCGGACTGACCGGTGCCACGGACCCGGCGCAGCGCGCCATGACCTCAGGTGGCCGCGCGATTACCTATGGCCTCTACCTAGACCCGGCGCGGACCGAGGGTTGGGGAGAGCTTGCGGGGACCACCGTCGCGGGGACCGGGACCGGCGATACGGAGGCACTGACAATCTACGGGCGAGTACCACCTCAGGTCGCCGGCCCAGGAGCCTATTCCGACACGGTTGTCGTCAGCATCTTCTACGACTGAGGCGGCGCAGGCGAAGCAAGCTTCCCTTTTCGCCGCTTTGGCCTTGGCCCAAGCCGGTCGTGCTGTATGATCGTCCTGTCGATACGAGACAGGGGACGATGACCGATACAGGCGTGCCCTCAGGAAAGCGCGAGTCGCGGGCTCCATCAAGGCTGGTCCGGGGGCAGGTCGCGAGCGCGCTACCCAGCTCCCGCGGGGCGCTGTCTCGCATGGCTGCCAGGTACGCCCGACATGCGGGTGTCGACGTCGAGGCGCTTCGGCGCCAGGCTGGCCTGCCCGATGATCTCGAAACCGGGCCGGAGCGCTGGATCAGTGCCCGTGCTCAGATCGAGTTCCTCAACCTCATCGCGTCCGGCCTCGACGATGACGCGTTCGGCTTTCACCTGGCGCTCGAAATCGACCTTCGCGAGCTTGGTACGCTGTACTTTGCAATGGCCTCGGCCCACACCGTGGACGAGGCGCTGGCGCGCAAGGAGCGCTACACCGCCCTGGTCAGCGAAGGCATGCGCGTCCGTTACCGGAAAGCCAGCCGGCTGATCGTGGACACCTTCTACACCGGAGTCGAGCGCCACCTTGACCGGCACCAGATGGAGTTCTGGATCACCTGCACGCTCCGGGAATTGCGGGAGCTGACACAGCAGCAGGTCGCCCCCGACCTGGTGAGCTTCGTGCATCCTCGTACAGTCGTCCCGGCAGACATGAAGCGCTATTACGGCCGCTGTCCGCGGTTCTCCGCGCCCCATGACCGGCTCGAATTGCCAGCGGCATGCGCCGGCCTGGCGCTGGTGACCGCTGATCCATTTCTCGATGCGCTCCTGCTCGACTATGCCGAAGGCGCCCTGGAGGCACGAAGCGGTCCGCGCGGGACGTTGCGAACGCGTGTGGAAAACGCGATCACCCCACGTCTTCCGCATGGCACCACAAGTCAGCGCAACATCGCCGGCGACTTGGGTCTCAGCAGCCGGTCGCTGGCCCGCAAGCTCAGGGAGGAGGGGCACAACTATCGCAAGATTCTCGAGGACCTGCGTGCCGACCTGGCTGCGGAGTACCTGAGAGGCACGGGTGCTTCGGTCGCACAAGTTGCCTGGATTCTGGGCTACAGCGACGCCAATGCGTTCTCTCGCGCGTACAAGGCTCGCCACGGCCGGCCCCCGTCAGCGGACAGATAACTCTGCCGCTGCCCTTGCTCCGCACGCCGGTAGGAATACTGGACAGAGGCCGAATTAACGCCTGATTCACGGGCCGCCACGACTGTACGAACGACGCGTCCCTGACCGACAGGATGTCGGCGTTCTAGCCAAGGTTTTCCCAGTGACAACCACGTTGGAAGCCCACCTTGCTGCCACCGGCGGACGGGAGCGCGGGCCAGTCCCACCGGGCCTGTCCGCGCTGATGGGTGATCAGCGATATCGTGCCCTGATCCAGAGCAGCACGGCTATCGTCTTCCGCGCCGGTCCGGACGGTACCCTTCTCGAGGGCTGGGGAACGAACGAATACTCGCAGCCCTTCCTCGAGGCCTACCTAGGCAAGGGCTGGATCGACGCCGTGCATCCTGGCGACAGGCAGGCCATGCTCTCGCTGTGGACCAAGCAGCAGGAGCAGGCTGGCCATTGGGAAGTCGATTTCCGCATTCGACGTACCAACGGCAAGTATGAGTGGGCCCATGCCAGGGGCGTTGCGCTCAGGGACCCGGACGGCTCGGTTCGCGAGTGGGTCGGAACGCTTACCGACATTCATGCAAGGCGCGTCGCGGAGAATGCAATTGCGGCGCGGGACGAACGACTGCGCCTCGCGGTGGAGAGCGCCGGCCTGGGAATCTGGGATCACGACTATGCGACCGGCGAGACCTGGTGGTCGGAGACCAAGCTGGAGGTCCTGGGGCTGCCGCCGGACGTACCCCCCAGCATGGAGGTGCTGGTCGCCTGCATGCACCCCGATGATCGCGCCAAGCTGGAGGAACGCGTCCGGCGAGCCCACGACCCTGCCGGAGACGGCCGCCTCGCTGATGAATTTCGGGTCAGGCGTGCCGATAACGGTGAGGAGCGCTGGCTCTCGTCATCCGGGCGGGTCTACTTTGACCTCGAGGGCGTGCCCCGGCGCATCATCGGGGTCGTAACCGACATAACGCGGGCCAAGCGCGCCGCCCTGAGGGCGCGCAGCGCCGAGGATCGCTTTACCCAGTTCGCCTCGACTTCCCCGAACGGCTGCATCTGCATGGACAACCGCGGCACGATCACGTTCTGGAACATGGCGGCTTCGAGGATATTCGGCCACTCCGCGAGCGAAGTCATCGGTCGCTCTGTCGAGATCATCGTTCCTGAATTGCTGCGGCACGCTCACGGCGAGGGCGAGGCGAAAACAGCGTTTGACGATGTTGGCTCCGGCCGTTCAATCGAGCTGGTGGCCGCGACAAAGAATGGATCGGAAATCCCGATCGAGTTGTCGATGTCGAGTTGGAGCGAAGGCGAAGAGCGGTACTTTGGTGCGCTGGTCCGAGACATCTCCGGCCGCAAGCAGCAGCGCGAACACCTTCTGCGCCTTGCCCACTACGATGCCACCACGGGTTTGCCCAATCGAACCCTGTTCTGGGAGCATGCCGATACGCGGCTGGCCTCCTCCAAACCCGCGACGGTTCTGCTCATCGACCTCGATAGCTTCAAGGATATCAACGATACGCTCGGCCACTACGCCGGCGACGCGGTACTAAGGGAGGTGGCACGCCGACTGAGCGAACTGGTCGAGGTCGGTCAGATCGTCGCCCGGCTGGGCGGCGACGAGTTCGCCCTGTTCGTGGAGGGCCAGCAGGCCGAGGCCGAGGCCACTGCGCTGGCAAGTCAACTTCAGCGCCGCGTCGCCGAGCCATTCGTCATTGGCGGCCAGGCGATCGAAATGAACTGCAGTGTCGGCATTGCGTTCGCACCCCGCCACGGAACCACCAGCGACGAACTGATGGTCCACGCCGACCTGGCGCTATATTCTGCCAAAGAATCCGGGCGGAACCGGTCGTGCGTTTTCACACCGGCGTTGCGGCTCGCGGCACAGCGGAAAGTCACCCTCGCCTCCGAACTTCGCCGGGCCTTTGAACAGGGTGAGTTCGAACTTCTATACCAGCCGCAGGTCGACCTCGATTCAAGGGAAATGACGGGCCTCGAGGCGCTCTTGCGTTGGCGCCACCCGGAACGTGGCCTCCTCACGCCCTCGGAGTTTCTCCCGGTGCTCAAGCGCAGTCCCCAGGCCGAGTTCGTGGGGACCTGGATCCTTCGCCAGGCAATCAATGAAGCGGCGCGGCTCAACCGTATGGGCCACTCCCTCAGAATGGGCATCAATCTGTTTTCGGCCCAGTTGCGGTCCGGCGAACTGCCGACGACGATCGGCCGGCTCATCGAGGAGGCGGCCCTTCCCGCGCACCTGATCGAAGTCGAGATCACCGAGCACACGATCCTGCGCAATGACGCCACGATCCTCGAAACACTGCACCGCCTGAGCATGTTGGGGGTCGGCATCGCCTTTGACGACTACGGCACCGGCTACGCCTCGCTCAGCATGCTGAAGCAGTACCCTCTCACGAGGCTGAAGATCGATCGCAGTTTCGTCCAAAGCCTTAGCGACGACGCATTGGACCGCGCGGTCGTAGAGGCTGTCGTCGCGCTCGGTGACAAGTTTGGACTGCAGGTGATCGCCGAGGGGATCGAAACAGAAGAGCAGCGCGCGCTTCTCCTCGAAATACAATGCCAGGAGGGCCAAGGTTACCTGTTTGGAAAGCCGCAGCCTATCGCCGATATTCTTTCGAACTTGAATGGCCTCACCGTCGCCAAGGTCGGGGGTGGTCCTGGGAGATAGGTCATCCGCGCGGCGGTTGGCCCGCGATGGCTCATTCGGTGAAGGAAATCCTGAACCGTGGTACCTGAGTTGCTTTTGGACGGCCCCGATGGTGCTCAAGTTGGGGCGGGCGATCCGCGCTGAGGGCTCCCGCGTTCTGCTTTCAGCCACCTGCGTACGGGAATCGGTTGTGTTGCGGAACATCCACGTCTCTCGTCCTGAAAGACGAGGTCGTGACGGCGCGGTCGGTGCTGAAAACAATAGTGTTGGTCATCGTGGCCTCCATGGCCCGAACCGCAACCGTTATCGCCGGCGGGCTCGAACCGTCATGCCGACATCGTCTACGCCTTTTGAGACGTACTTCGCGTCAGCCGAGCCTGCAGGAGCACGACCACGAGTAGGAACAGGCCGCGGACGACCGACTGCCAGGCGGCCGAGAGTGAAATCCAGCCCTTGCCGTTCTCGAAGTTTAGCACGTTGAACAACGTGCCGAGCAGGAGGACTCCCGCCAAAGTTGTCACAACCGAGCCGCTGCCGCCGGTGAGTAGCGTACCCCCAACCACCACCGCCGCTATGGCGAAAAGCTCCCAGCCGACGCCTTCGGTCGGCTGGCCAGCGAAACCGAGCGCGGCGAGCAGCACTCCGGCGAGGCCGGCAAGGCCGCCGCTCGCGAGGTAAACGAGAAAGGTTACACGTGCTACCGGCAGGCCCATCAGCTTTGAGGCATCCTCGCCGCCGCCGACGGCCAGCACGGTGCGCCCGGTGCTGGTGTAGTTGAGAACGATCGAGCCCAGGGCGTAGGCGGCAACTGCAATCGCCGTGGGGATCGGCACGACCCACAACATGCCCATCCCGACATTGATGAAGCCGCTGGTCGCGGAGACGGGCACGGACGTCTGGTTGGACAGCAGCAGAGCGGTGCCGCTGGCTGCGAGCAGGGTTGAAAGGGTCGCGATAAAGGGCATGATCCTGGCGCGGGTAACCAGCAGCCCGTTGATAGCACCGACCAACAGTCCGGCGCCAATGCCTGCGGCCATGCCGGGAACGATGCCATAGTGGCTGGCGAGCGCGGCCGCGACGCTGCCGAGGGCAGCGGTGGAGCCGACGCTCAGGTCGATGCCACCTGCCATGATGACGAAGCACATGCCGAGCGCGATCAGCGCGAACATCGCATTGTAGCGGACGACGGTGGTGACGTTGAAGGCGCTGAGGAAGTTGTCGTAGCGCCACCAGCCGAAGATGATGAGCACGGCCAGTGCCATCAGGACGCCATAGGTTCCGAACAGTCGTGCGACACGAGCGCGGTTCATGTCCGCCTCTGCTGCTGCAGCCACACGGCAAGGGCGATGATGCCCGCCTTGACGATCAGAGCTGCTGCATCCGGCACGCCGTTGGCGAGAAGGGTGTAGCGGACGAGCTGGATGGTGAGTGCGCCGAGCAGCGTGCCGACGATGGTGGCGCGGCCCCCGACGAGCAGCGTGCCGCCTACCGCGACCGCGGCGATGGCGTCGAGCTCCATGCCGAGGCCCACCAGATTGGCGTCGCTCGCCGAGTTGATGGCGATGACGACGAGCCCGGCGATGCCGGCGCAGAAGCCTGATATGGCGTAGACCGCAAGCTTGGTCCTGTTCACCGCGACGCCCGCCAGTTCTGCTGCCCGCTCGTTGCCGCCCGTCGCAAGGATGGAACGTCCGAACCGGGTGCGTCGCAGCATCCACGCGGCGAACGCCACCAGCACCACCATGATGATCACCTGAACCGGAAGCCCCAAGGGACGGCCCAGGCCAATCCACTGGAATTCCGGCACCCGGAAGACCTGCAGGTTCGAGTTTGTCAGCGCCTGCGCGATGCCGCGACCGGCTATGAACAGCACGAGAGTCGCAACGATGGGCTGGATGCGGAACTGCGCCACCAGCCACCCATTGAAAAGGCCGCAGAGGGTCGCAACCAGGATTGCGGAGACCATCGCAACTGCCACCGCCACTGCGACGTTCCCGTCGAAGATTGGGCTGAGGAAGATCAGCGGCGCGAGGGCACCGGCGATCGCCATGATTGAGCCCACAGAGAGGTCGATGCCGCCGGTGGCGATCACCAGCGTCATGCCCACCGCGACGATGACGATGGTGCAGACCTGCGTGAGGTTGACGTTCAGTGTCTGCAGGGTGGCGAAATTGCGGGTGAAGGCCAGGTTGAACACGACGAGCAGGAGCAACGCGATCAGCGTGCCGTAGCGGGCCAGAAAGCCGAACACGTCGAAGTTGGCGAGCGCGCCATCGCTACGCCAGGGGGGAGCGTCGGTCATTGCCCCGGCTCCTGGTGCGAAACGTGGCCCTGCGCCATGGCGGCGAGAATGGTCTCCTCGGTGATCTCGTCTCCTGCAAGCTCGGCAACAGTGCGGCCCTCGCGAAGGACGAACACACGGTCGGCGCCCTCGGCAACCTCCTCCAGCTCGGAGGAGATCATCAGCACAGTGAGGCCGCCGTCCGACAGCGAGCGGATCAGTCGCTGGATTTCACCCTTCGCGCCGACATCGATGCCGCGCGTCGGCTCATCCAGGATCAGCACGTCGGGGCTCATGGCAAGCCAACGGGCCAGCAGCACTTTTTGTTGGTTGCCACCCGAGAGTTCGCGGATCTTCTGACCGGGCCCGGAGCACTTGATGCCGAGGTCCTTGATGAAGCGGTCGACGATCTCGCGTTGTTTTCCTTCATCCACCACACCGCCAGCGCTGATGCGCGGCAGCAGCGCAAGCGTGAGATTGTCGGCGACGCTCATGTCGGGCACGATCCCTTCGAGCTTCCGGTCCTCGCTCACGAAGCCAAGTCCGGCTTCGATGGCGTCGCGCGGATGGGTCGGCGCATAGGCCCGGCCGTCCAAGTACATACTGCCGGCCCGTGTCGGGTCGGCACCGAACACGACGCGCGCTGTTTCCGTACGCCCAGCTCCCAGCAGCCCCGCAAAGCTGGCGATTTCGCCGCGATGGAGCTCGAAGCTCACATCGCGCACGGCCTGGCCGGCGGCGAGCGACCTGGCGGTCAGCACCACCTCGCCGGACCTATCCGCCGGCGGCCGGCTGAAAGCGGTCGCGTGTCCCTCCATCTTGCTGACGTCGCGGCCGAGCATCTGCGAGACCAGCTCGAGCTTGCTGATGTCGGACATGTCGGCGCTGCGGACGGTGCGCCCGTCACGCATGATGGTGACGCGATCGCACACGTCGTACAGTTCATCGAGCTTGTGCGAGACGAAAATCACCGAGACGCCGTCCGCCTTCAGTTGCCGGATCACGTCGAACAGCACCTGCACCTCCTGCTCATCGAGCGAGGAGGTGGGTTCGTCCATGATTACCAGCCGCGCAGAAAAACCGATGGCGCGAGCGATGGCGACCATCTGCTGCGTCGCGGTGGAAAAATCGCCAAGCGGGCGGCGGACGTCGAGCCTGACCCGGAAGCGGTTCAGCAGGTGCTCGGCTTCCTCATGCATCGCGCGCCAGTCGAGCAGCCCGAAGCGGCGCTTCGCACGTCCAAGGCAGATGTTCTCGGTGACGCTGCGCAGCGGCACGAGGTTGATCTCCTGATAGATCGTGCTGATACCGCCAGCCTGCGCCTGTTGCGGTGAGCTCACCTCGAACGGCTTGCCGAGAAACGTCACTTCCCCCGCGTCGCGCTGATGGTAGCCGGTCAATACCTTGATGAGGGTCGACTTGCCGGCGCCGTTTTGGCCTACAAGCGCATGCACTTCGCCGGCATTCACCTCTAGCGTGGCCTGACTTAGCGCCGGTATCCCAGCAAAGCGCTTGTCGACGCCCTGCATGGCGAGCAGCAAGTCGGCGCCCATGATCGATCATCCTCCGCCATGGCCAGACCAATGAAGGCCGCTCGCCTATTCCAGCGAGCGGCCCCGTGGCCGTATCAGTACGCGCTGGGAAGCAGGTCCTTGGCGTTCTCCGGCGTATAGATCGCATCTGGGTTGATGAGGACCGGAGGGATCGCTTCGCCGTTTGCGTAGGCGAGCGCAGTGTCGAAGGCCTTGGGTCCGAACCGCGGGTTGCACTCAACCACGGCTTCGACCTTGCCATCGACCACCAGCTGCACGATTTCCTTGCCTCCGTCGATCGAGAAGACGAGGCAGTCTTCGCGGCCGGCCTTGCGACCGGCCGCCTCCAGCGCCGCGATGGCACCGATCGCCATTTCGTCATTGTGGGCATAGATGACGTTGGCTTCGGGATGGGCCTGCAACAGCGTTTCCGCTACTTGCCGGCCCTTGTCGCGGGCGAAGTCCCCCGACTGCGAAGCGACGATGGTGTAGCCCGGGTTCTTGGCGATGACGTCGTCAAAGCCCTTCTTGCGATCGTTCGCGGGCGATGAGCCGACGGTGCCCTCAAGCTCTATGATGGTCTTCTTGTCACCGTTCATGCCCACCAGGTAGTCGGCGATGCGCTGGCCCTCCTCGATGAAGTTCGAGCCGATGAAGGTGACGTAGTCTTCTCCGGGCCTGGCCAGATCCTGGGCGACATTGCGATCGAGCAGAATGACCGGGATGTTGGCGCCCTTTGCGGCCATGATGGCTGGAATGAGCGGCACTTCTTCGCGCGGAGCAAGGAAGATCAGGTCGACCTGCTGCGCAATCATCGAGTTGACGTCGGCAACCTGTTTGGCGGCAGAGCCGGCGGCGTCGGTGTAGACCAGCTGCCAACCCCGCTTGGCGGCTTCGTCCTGCATGGACTTGGTCTGGGCAAGGCGCCAGGGATTGTTGGACTCGGTCTGGGAAAAGCCGACCTTGTAGGTGTCCTTCTTGGCCAGCGGCGGAGCGGCGGCAAATGCCCTCTGCGCCATTGCCGCGGCTGCGGCCGCTGCGGCGGATGAGATCAGAAGCGTGCGACGAGAAATCGTCATTTTCTACCTCCCTGTGGTGAGTTTCTCACCGGTTGAATCACTGCGAGATGCGACGCGCCCTCTGCACGCCGCGCTCCTTGGTCGTCATTCACGCGACGCGGAGATCCTCCCTTTCTTGCGAAGCAAGTGCGGTATCCTGGATGAACGAGGCGCAACGGTCGCCGATCATCATGGCCGGCGCGGCGGTATTGCCGGCGTTGATGTTGGGGCAGGCCGACATGTCGGCAACCCGCAGGTTGGCGATGCCGCGCACACGAAGCTGTGCATCGAGCACCGCCATCGGATCGCCGTCGGCACCCATGCGTGCGGTGCCAGCCGGATGATAGTTGGTCTTGACCAGCCGCTTGCAGTGGGTGACGAGGGCCTCGTCGCTGAGATCGGTCGGGTCGGGCTTGACGATGCGGGCGATGCGCTCACCAAGCGGCCCGTTTTCAAAGGCCCGAATGAAGAGGCGTTGGCCGGCGATCATGGTTGCCATGTCGTCGGGGTGCTGCAGCAGATTGGGTGAGACAATTGGCATGTCGGCCGGATTGGGCGAGCGCAGTTTCACGAAACCGCGCGACTTTGGTTTGGTGACCACGGTTGTGATGGTGACGCCGTGGGTTTTTTCCACGGCGTTGAGCACGTCCCGATCCAGGTAGATATCCGGCACGCAGAAGGCCTGGATCGATGGCTCAGCCTCAGGGTCAAGCGGATTGACGAAAGCCCCGGCCTCGACGCCCGCCGACAGGATCTTGCCGCCGCCGAAAAGCTTGAAATGCAGGCCGTGCTGGATCATGCGCCAGCCATCGCCGTGGCCATGGTAGCCGAAGGGGCCGTTGAAGGTGGCGATTAGCGGCACCTCTGGATGATCCATCAGATTCTGCCCGACGCCAGGCAGGTCAGCAGCAACCGGAATGCCGTGTTTGCGCAGTTCGTCACCTGGGCCGATGCCGGAGAGCATCAGCAGCTTGGGTGAGACAAGGGCGCCAGCGGAGAGAATGATGTCGCCGGAAGCCTGCGCCGTGTGCTCGGCGCCATCGAGGCCGCGATAAATGACGCCGATGGCGCGCTCATTCTCGACCAGGATGCGGTTCACCCCAGCATTGAGTTTTAGCGTCAGGAGCGGATTGTCGCGCAGCGGCTCGATA
>NZ_JAQGJL010000413.1 GCF_028290645.1 Devosia sp.
AATCGAGATGGCCCGCCGCGCGCTTGAGGAGAAGGCCGAGCAGTTGGCGCTGACGTCAAAATACAAATCCGAGTTCCTGGCAAATATGAGCCACGAGTTGCGCACGCCGCTGAACTCGCTGCTGATCTTGTCCAAGCTCCTCGCCAGCAATCAGCAGGGCAATCTTAACGAGAAGCAGGTCGATTTTGCGCGCACGATAAACTCTGCGGGCACCGACCTGCTAAGCCTGATCAACGATATTCTCGATCTCTCCAAGATCGAGTCTGGCACCGTCAGCATTGACCTTGGCGAAATGCCTTTGTCCCACCTCAGGCAGCATATGGAACGGACATTCCGCCAACTCGCAGCTGACAAAGGGCTGGGCTTTAGCATTACCGTAGATCCGGCGCTGCCTGAGAGTATCCGTACCGACGAGAAGCGGCTGCAGCAAGTGATGCTGAACCTGTTGTCCAACGCCTTCAAGTTCACGGCCGAGGGTGAAGTCCGCCTGGAACTCAAGATCGAGCACGTGGGCAACGGAGGGGCGACCAGCGCCCTCGCGATTGCCGTCACGGACACAGGCATTGGTATCCCTGAAGACAAGCAGAAGCTTATCTTCGAGGCTTTCCAGCAGGCGGATGGCACGACCAGCCGCAAATATGGGGGAACCGGCCTGGGTCTCTCGATCAGTCGCGAAATTGCACGGCTGCTCGGTGGCGAGCTGCGGGTCGTATCAACTCCGGGCAAAGGCTCCACCTTTACCCTCGTGGTGCCTCTCGATGGACCGGAGGTCGCGGCCCCACGCATGGCCGCGCTGCCCCAGCCATCATCCGATGGGGTGGAGTCCACTGGTTCAATCATCGAGTTTGCTGACGATCGGGACGCCATCCGATTGGGCGACCGCGTCGTGCTCATTGTGGAGGATGACCAGACGTTCGGCGAGGTTCTGCTGGGCGTCGCGAGGAATGCAGGCCTCAAGGGTGTGCTGTCAAATACTGGCGCGGGCACCCTTGCCCTCGCTCGCAAGTTGATGCCGGACGCCATCACGTTGGATCTAGGACTCTTAGATATTGATGGCTGGGTGCTTTTCGACCTTCTCCGCCACGACTCAAAGACACGGTCAATCCCGGTGCATATTGTGTCCGGGGCGAATCAACTCGGCGCGCTTTCAGAGCGAGGTGCAGCGAGCATCCTGACCAAGCCGGTTTCAGCAGACGCTCTGGACCGGGTGTTCGATGAGATACGCTCGAGCGGTTTGCGCAAACAGCGCAACGTTCTTGTCGCGGATGTGGATGCCGACCGCCGCTTGGCCCTAGTGGACGCTATTCGCGACGGAGTTACCGCGGTCACCGCGCTGGCCCGTCTGCCGGCCAACCGTGACCAGAATGCAATGGGCCAGTACGACGCGGTGGTCGTAGGCCTTGGACGGTCCGCTAAGGAGAACCAGCAGATCATTGCTGGGATCGCCGAGGAGATGGCAGATGCAATATCCAAGCTGATTATCTTCGCTCCCAATGCGGAGATCCTTCGCATGGCTACCGCCAAGAGCGCTGCCTTCTCCGATGTGGCCCACGCTGAAACCTTCGCGCAACTGGCTGTCCTCGTCTCGGAGATGCTGCCCAGCGACGATGAGGAGGGAGCGGAGGCGGAGGAGCACGCTCCGGATGTCGCGGACCTCGCCGGCGCGCGGGTCCTGATCATCGACGACGACATTCGGAACATCTACTCGCTGACCAGCGTGCTGGAGACCTATGGCATCGAGGTCCTCCATGCCGAGCGTGGCCGCGATGGCATCGCGTTGCTCGAGCAGTTCCCCGAGATCGATGTCGCGTTGGTAGATATCATGATGCCGGAAATGGACGGTTACGAGACGATGCGGGAAATCCGTCGACGTCCAGGACTGGTAGAATTGCCACTCATCTCGGTTACGGCCAAGGCCATGAAGGGTGACCGGCAGAAATGCCTCGAAGCCGGTGCCTCAGACTATATCGCCAAGCCCGTCGACCTCGACCTGCTGACAGCGTTGCTGCGGGTATGGATCGGGCGCGTCCGTGGCCGGGGGCCAGCCACTGACACTCTGGTGGCGGCAAAGTAATGGCTTCCGCAGTCAATGCAATGCGTTCGCTGCGCGAGGACGTGACAGGGTCTGACGCGTCGCAAAAGGTGCCGAGGGCGCGAGTGCTGCTCGTTGATGACGACGAGCGCAACCTGTTGGCGCTGAGTGAAGTCCTGGGCGATATCGCTGACATCGTGTCGGCCCGCTCCGGCGAAGAGGCCTTGCGGCATCTGCTCAAGCATCGGTTCGCAGTCGTCATCCTCGACGTCCTTATGCCAGGCATGGACGGCTATGAGACGGCCCGGCTCGTGCGAGCGCGTGAGCAATCCCGGGACACCCCCATCATTTTCCTCACGGCCATAAACCAGGAGGACGCACACACCATACGGGGCTATGACCTTGGAGCCGTAGATTACGTCTTCAAGCCTTTTGAGCCGACGATGGTGCGAACCAAGGTTTCAGTCTTCGTAAATTTACATGAAAAGACGCTAGAGATCGAACACAAGGCCCGGACCGAACAGCGACTTCTTCGCGAGAAGCTGGATGCGCAGCAGGAACGTATGCTGGCGGTCGAGGCGCTGAGGGTCTCCGAGGAACGCCAGGCACTGATCCTCAATGCCCTTCCAATGGCCGTTTATGTCGAGGATGAACTGGGGGCACGCCAATTTGTCGCCGGAGACGTCGCAGCGATTACCGGCTTCGAGACAGCAGTTTTCTCGAATGACCCCAGCTTTTGGCTCGAACGCATTCACCCCGAAGACAGAGGGCGCTTGAACTCCGCAGGGACGGGCAGTTACGAGTTCCGCTGGCTTCATGCCGATGGAGGATACCGCCACTTTCTCGATCAGTCGGTGGCGTTGGAAGACGATGGCGGGGCCCTCGCCGGAACCATCCGCGACGTCAGCGAGCAACGGCTGATGCAGGATCAACTGCTGCAAGCTCAGAAAATGGATGCAGTGGGTAAGCTGACCGGTGGCATCGCACATGACTTCAACAACCTACTCGCGTCGGTATTGAGCGGCCTTGCCCTCATCGAGCGACGCACCGCGCTGGAGGGAAAAGCCAAGGAAGTGCTGGAGATGACCAAGCACGCGGCTGAGCAGGGCAAGCACCTGGTAAGCCGTCTGCTGACATTTTCGCGTCGTCAGAATCTGGCTCCGACTGCAGTGGATTTGGCGGCAGTCGCGCGCTCCCTTCGAACGATGTTATCGCCGATGTTGGGCGGCATGACGCAGCTCAAATGGGAAACAGATCACGCTCTATGGCCAGTCTACGTCGACCCCTCCCAGCTTGAGTTGGCGATCATGAACCTAGCCATCAACGCGCGCGACGCTATGCCAAGCGGTGGAACGATTACGGTGAATTTCGCCAACCGGACGGCAGAGGCCAGCGAAGACCTGACCGCTGGAGATTTCGTCGTCGTCAGCGTGTCGGATACAGGAGTGGGAATAGCCCCTGACCTGCTCTCCAAAGTCCTTGAGCCCTTCTTCACCACCAAGGATGTGGGCAAGGGCACAGGCCTTGGACTTAGTAGTGCGTATGGTTTCGCCCGGCAGTCCTCGGGTACGCTGCGCATCATGAGTAGTTTGGGCGAAGGAACGCTCGTCGAAATCTGGCTGCCCCGGGCCCATGAAAATGGGGTGGCGTTGCTCGAGGGCGCGACCGAGGTGCCGGTCAAGGTCAAGGGCAGGCGGCACGCCAGAGTGCTACTAGTTGATGACAGCCCCAGCCTGCGTGGGCTGACTGAGATGCTGCTTATAGAAGAAGGATTTTCGGTTACGCCAGTCTCCGGAGGGGCCGAGGCGCTGGCGATCCTCAATCATTACAAGCAAGGCTTCGACATTCTCGTCACCGATTTTGCGATGCCACTGATGTCAGGGTTGGAGGTTATTCGGGGGGCACGGTCGACACGACCCGAGATGCCTGCCGTCATCATCACCGGGTATGCGGAGACAACGGCGCTCGACGATCGCCCTCCAGACGTGCCGGTGGTGTTCAAGCCGTTCACAGCGCATGCTTTGGTGGAGGCGATAGAGCGCGTGTTAGAGCCCAGCTGAGGGTTGGCGAAGAGCGTCTGATGAACAGAGCTTCTGCAGGACCGGAAGCAGCCGAGGATGCGAGGTCTCGCCATCTCCTGTGCAGCGATCCTGCCGGCCTGGTACAGGTACGCGACCTCCCGCGGGTTGATGGTTCCTTGTCGAGTCGAAGCGTAGCCCTTCGGGAATGATCAGGTCGATGGAGTGGCCGAGGGCCTCGCTCTCGGAAGTTCAAGGTGACCGGCCGGACGAATGCGCTGCAGCAGCTCAACTAGAAGTTTTCATGGCCCGCAGTCCGTCCGGTTACTAAACCGGATGTTGAGCCGATCGTGCAATTGCACTTTCCACGGGCTCCGGACTAGCCACACACCCCCCATGGAGCTTTTTTCCGCGGGCACGTCCCCCGTGGCAGGGAACCGCGAGCTTCCGCAATGAAGGATAAGGGGGCGGCGTGTTCAAGCACCCGCTTCAGCTCATCGGGCCCGTTGGAGAGATACAGGTGGATTTTGTTGAGCCGGGCCCCGGCGAAATCATCCTTGCTACTGGATCGGCCGATGTGACCGCCGGGGGTTTCGTGGGTGGTGTCCAGGTCGGCTACCCGCCCGCGGATAACGCCATCATGGCTGCTAACACTGCCACACCCTGCCGCCGCGCCCTCAAAAGCGGTCGAAATGGTTGGTCTGGGAGTAGAGCCTCAGGTGATCGTCACCGCTTGTGGCTCGACACCGGACACGGCGGTTGTCGATGTCATGACAAGCAGTTCATCAGCGTGGGGGTGGCACAGTGGCAGCAAGGGAACGTAGCCGTGAACACGTGGCTCAAGGAGACTGATATCGCGCTCTACCACGCGAAGAGTCTCGGACGAAACCGCGTCTATCCGTCGTCCCGCCTGACCGTTGCCCGTTCCAGCGCCGGGTAACCTGCCTCAAAGCGCCCCAGATTCGAACTCGTGATCCGGTTCAAGAACGTCCCTAGGTCGAATTCCGGGTTTCGTCCCCGTGACCCAGATATCGCGACGATCCGATAGCCAGCACGATTCCAGTCGAACTTAACCGAGCGCTAATCCATGCACCGGGATGACGGCGCCCGCCTGGGTTGCCGTCCACCGCGACCAGGCGGGCGTCCGCTGAGCCGAGGTCGATCCAGAACGCCGTAGACGAGGCGCCATTGATGACGCGGAGGCGCACGCGTCCGTTTCGCTCGCTTCGCACCACCTGATCGTCGAGGGTTCGATCATTGGCCAGAACGGCGTCGTACGCGACATCGTTGAGGTCCATGCTATCCATGGCATCATGCCGTGATCCATTCCGGCCATACCTGCCATCCCGCCATCATCCATCGCGGTCGCGCCGGTCAGCCCTTGGAATATCTCGACGGGATCGCGGAAACTGAAGTCGTTGAGGAAAAGCCCTCTTTGGCCGACTGCACGGCCCAATCCGCCGCGGCATTTGGGGCATCGTTGCGGACCCGGGAATGACGCGTGGGTCCGCGGCGAGGTCCCCATCCCCGCGGACATCGACGATCAGCGACCCTCCTGGGTCGGCCACACTGTCAACGCTGAGATTCACTTCAGGGTCCGTCAGCGTGGAACCGCCCAGACATGAAACCCGTTTGCAGGTCTTATCGACCATAGGAGGCCACCATGTACCGCTCATTCCTCTTCAGTGTCCTCATCCCGACCGCGTGCCTCTTGAGCGTCGGTCCTGTCCTAGCCCAGCAGGACTGGAAAGCGGTTGGGCAGGCGCTCGGCAAATCGGGCTCGGTGATGGATGGCGGCGTATATCGCGTGGGGATGCCTCGCTCCGACTTGAAGGTAACGCTCGACGGCGTCGAGCTGAAGCCGGCGCTAGCCCTTGGGTCCTGGGTGGCCTTAAAGCCAATGGCCGATAACGATGCGATGCTCATGGGCGACCTTGTCTTGACGCAGGACGAGGTCAATCCGGTGATGAGCGTGCTGCTGCAGGACGGTCTTCAGGTCACCGCCCTGCACAACCACCTGTTTCGGGCCGATCCGGCCACACTTTACATGCATGTGAGCGGTCGCGGCGATCCAGTAAAACTGGCGAGTGCGCTGCACGAGGCTCTGGCTCAAAGCAAGACGCCGCTCGGTGAAGCAGCGGTCTCCCCCGCATCACAGCCCGAGATCGACCTGGACACCGCCGCCATCGATACCGCGCTTGGCCATCAGGGCAAGGTCAACGGGGGCGTCTATCAGGAATCGATTTCGCGAAGCGATCCGGTAACGGAGGACGGCATGGATGTGGAACCGGCAATGGGCACCGCCATCGCCATCAACTTTCAACCTACCGGCGGCGGCAAGGCGGCAACAACCGGCGATTTTGTGCTGATCGCGGAAGAGGTTAATCCTGTTCTCAAAGCCCTGAGGGCCGATGGAATCGAGGTGACCGCCCTGCACAGTCATATGCTGGATGAGCAACCGCGATTGTTCTTCATGCACTTTTGGGCAAACGGTGACCTGACGACGCTTCTCCACGGCCTGTCGGCCGCCTTGGGCGAAATGGCGGTGCAACGATAACAACCATGCCTACTGTACTTGCGGCGGCGCTCTCCGCCTTGGTTGCTTCGGTCGTTAGTTTGCCCGTTTCGGCCGCGGAGACCCTCACCCTTGAGGCGACAATTCCCTTGCCGAATGTCACAGGTCGCATCGACCATCTGGCGTTCGACCAGGCTCGCCAACACCTGTTCGTGGCTGAACTGGGCAACAACAGTGTCGATGTTGTCGATCTCACAACGAAAGCGGTCATCCACCGGATCGAAGGGCTCAGTGAGCCACAGGGAATCGAATTCGTCCCCGACGCTGACGTGCTGGTGGTCGCCAGCGGGGGCGATGGTTCAGTCACCTTTTTCGGCGGCTCGGATTACGCCCCGCAGGCGAGCGTGCAGCTGGGCGAGGACGCCGACAATGTCCATCTCGATGCAGGCAATGTGGTGGTCGGCTATGGCAATGGCGGCCTGGCGGTTCTCGATCCGCACCTCCACACCAAGGTCGGCGATATTCCGCTACCGGGGCATCCCGAAGGCTTTCAGGTGTCGCCCCAAGGGACTTATGTGAACGTGCCGGACGCCCACCAGATCGCTGTCGTGGATCTGGTCAAAGGTGAGGTCGTCGCCGACTGGCCTCAATCGCTGACCGCAAACTTCCCCATGGCGTTTGACGCATCTACGAACACGCTCGCCACCGTCTTTCGGGACGCTTCGATGCTGGGGCTCCTCGACGCTGCAACCGGCAGCTCCACCGCGCAGATCGAAACCTGCCGGGACGCCGATGATGTGTTCTTTGATACCACGCGCGGCCGTCTCTACGTCAGTTGCGGTGCGGGCGCCGTGGACGTGTTCGCGCGACAAGGAGCAAGCGTATCGCTCCTCGAGCGCGCGACGACAGCGAAGGGCGCCAGGACCGCCTTGTTCGTTCCCGAGCGCGACGAGCTATTCGTGGCGAGGCCCGCCAGCGCAAATGCGGATGCCGCGATAGAGGTTTATCGCCCGCAGTAGCGGCGCCCATCAAGGGCCGAGAAAAGCGTTAGCCCACATCCGATCGGCACGAAGTCGAAAGTCTCCAAACACCGCTGTGGTGGTGACGGTAGAATCGCCCCGCTCCAGTCGATGACGAAACCGCTCATGGGGCCGTAAGCGGTCTGGACTTCGACATCAAACGAAGCATTGCTTGGTGCGACATGACGATTGCGTCGCGCCGCCTGGCGGCAGGCGCGAGGCGATGCCGAAGCCGGTGAGCCAGACACCGCCGCTTTCGAGCTCCACCAGGATGTTGGCCGGCTTGAGGTCCTTGTGGATGAGGAACGCTGATGGACCTGGCCGATTGCAGTCGCGAGCGGGATCGCGATGTGCAGGAACTGCATTACCTCCATCGGCTGGCCGAGCAGTTGATCGAGTGGCAGGCCGCCGGGGTCCCGGAGCACCAGCGTCACGCGGCCCTCGTGGCGCGACAGGGCTAGTGGCCGGACAGCCCATCCGGCATCGAGTTCGGCCTTGAGGTCATGTTCGTGTTCGAGCCGCTTGAGAGCCTCGCGCGCCGGATGTTCCCCGATGGGCGCGACCAGTAGGATCGGGTCCAGGCCATCGCCCGCGCCGCGGTAGAGCGTCAAATCACCCCCCCGCAGCGCCGAGAACACATAGCCCGAGAGCTCCATCGCAAGGACCTCCTCAAGAGTTCCCCAAGCGTTCCCCAAGCCAACGTGAACGTTAGCGCTTTCCCATCTCCCCCTGAAGGCTAAATCAACGTGCTGATCCCCGATGAAGAGCGATCTTGGAACACACGAGGGCTGGTCGGCTGTTGCCGGCGCAGGCGCGATCGCCGTGCTGCCGGAAGCCCGCCACCAACGCGAAGCTAGCCCCCCGGAGGAGTTCGCCGGCGGGGAGGTCGCGGGCAAAGACGCCCTGCGGTCCGTTCTAATTAGGCAAGGCTCGGCAACTTAAAGCGCCACGGCCGACGATTCTCGACCCCTTCCGCAAGAAGGAGAGGGCGCGCTGATGACCGGGGGCGGTGTCGTGGGAAAGCCTCGCCTGGGTGGTCGGCATTATCTTCTTTGCTGGCGCCGCCGTAGCCGAGTTCCTGTTCTGGGTGTGGCGCATCGTGGTGGGCTTCAACCGGGCGCTATCCGAACGGGACAGCGCAGCTCAGCTTGAGAAAGAACGCGCCAAGATGGTCGAGGCCGAACTACGCAGCGATCTCAACGACTACAAGGTGCAGTCGGCAGAGAAGTACGCGACGAAGGACGGCGTGACA
>NZ_JAQGJL010000015.1 GCF_028290645.1 Devosia sp.
GGGGGACCATGCGCAGCATGGTGGAGGGGGCGGCCGCCCCAACCGCGCCGAAACGACCCCCTCTCTTGCGATTTCTAAGGCTTAGCAAACGCTAAACCTAAGAAATCGCTTTCTCCCCCGCCGAGGGGGAGATGCCGTGGGGCGAGATCGTGCCACCCCTCATCTCCCCCCTGGCGGGGGAGAAAGCAGTTTCTTGGGCTTGGCAACGCCAAGTCCTTAGAAACTGCAAGAGAGGGGGTTGCGATGCCTCGGCTTGCGCCGCTAACCCTGTAGCTCCCGTCCCCCGGAGCCCCAATGGCCACCCTCGGCTTCGCCATCGTCGTCATCGCGACCGTCCTCTCTCTCCTCGTCACTTACTTCATCATGCGCCGCGCCGGCCGGCTTGGGCTGATGCAGGAGCCGAACGAGCGCTCGTCGCACACGAGGCCCACGCCGAGCGGCGGCGGCCTCGGGATCGTCGCGGGGGGCACCTTTGCCGGGTTGCTCGTCCTGCTGTTGTTGCCCTCGCTCGGCGTGCCGGTGCTGATGGCGGGCATCCTCATCGCCTTCATCGGCTACTACGACGATCGCCGGCCGCTGGCGGCGCGCTGGCGGCTCGGCGCGCAGGTGCTGCTGATGGGCGCCATCGTCGCGGTGCTGCCGCTCGAGCAGTTCGGCCCGGCCATCCCGGAATCGGTGTGGCTGGTCATCCTGACGCTGCTGGGCGCGCTGTGGATCAACCTCTTCAATTTCATGGACGGCATCGACGGGCTCGCCGCCTCCGAAGCGATCTTCCTCCTCGTTGGCGCGGCGCTGATCGCCTGTGTGTTCGAGCCCGGCATCGTCGATGATCCGCGGCTGTGGTGGATGCTCGGCCTCGCGGGCGCCTGCTTCGGCTTTCTGGCCTTCAACTGGCCACCGGCGCGCATCTTCATGGGCGATGCGGGCAGCACCTATCTGGGACTGATGACGGCCTTCTTCGCCTTCACCACGATCACCAGCTTCTGGCTCACCGTCTGGCAATGGCTGATCCTCGCCGCGCTGTTCCTCGCCGACAGCCTCACCACGCTGATCCGCCGCATCATCCGCCGCGAGCGCTTCTGGGAGGCGCATCGCCGCCACGCCTACCAGGCGCTGCAGCGCCGCTTCGGCTCGCACCTGAGGGCCACGCTGCTCTATATCGGCATCGATCTGGTGGTGCTGCTGCCGCTGGCCTGGCTCGCCGGAATGTATCCCGCGTGGGCCTGGGCGCTGGCGGCGCTGGTCTACGTGGTGCTGGTGCCGGCGGCGCTATGGGCCGGGGCAGGGGCCCCGCTTCAGGGCGAGCAAGAGTTGTGAGAGTTCTTGCCGTGCCATCCCCTTCGGTGCGTGGGAGATGTTCGATCGTCGACCGGAACTCAGAACCAGAAGCTGAGGAAGAACGCGCCGGCGCCGACGATGCTCAGTGACGCCGCGCAAGCTGCGAACAGCATGTTCCGGATGTAGTCGTTGTGGCGGTCCCAGTCGTACGCCGTCATGGCGCGCACGTCGAAATGACCCAGTTCCTGCTCGATCATGGAAAACACAGAGCCCCTCAACCTTGTGGACCAGAGGGTGCGCGCACTGCGCCGATCCGGCGACTGCTTTGCAAAGTCATGCTTAATTTGCTTCAAATGCGATGGGTTACCGAAAGGTAGCGCAACCGTGTTCGCCGCCCCTGGTTGACCGCCATGTCACTGCCACGTTTGGTCGCGCTCCTGCCGCGACCCCTATCTGGAACCCCTCGTAGATGATGCCTTTGCGCCGCGGCCTCCTGACCCTTGCCACGCTCGGCCTGCTGGCCGCCTGCACTTCCATCGTCCCGCCCGCGCCGGGCCCCGGCAATGCCAGCATCACCCCGATCCAGCTCACCCAGGCCGGCATCCTCGCGGCGATCAACGGCACCCGCGCCGCCAACGGCAAGCCGCCGCTGCGCTACAATATGCACCTCGAAAGCGCGGCGCGCTCGCAGGCCAACCTGATGGCCGCCAAGGACACGCTCTCGCACAACCTGGGCGTGAGCCTGCGCCAGCGCGTGACCAATGCCGGCTACGAGGGCGCGGTGGGCGAGAACGTCGCCGGCGGGCAGAACTCGCTCGATGAAGCCATCAGGGGCTGGCTCGCCTCCCCGGCCCACCGCGACACGCTGCTCTCGACCAAGTTCCAGGAATTCGGGCTGGCCGTCGCGACGGTGCCGGGTAATCGCAAGAGCGTTTACCGGACCTACTGGGCGTTCATCGCGGGCGGGCCGTATCAGGCGTGGAACTAGGGGCGGAGCCTCGGCTTCGGTGATAGCCGACCCCCACCCTGTCCCCTCCCCCTAAGAATGGGGAGGGAGACGAAAACACCGGCGTTGGTGTGGGGTCTCCCTCCGCATTCTTAGGGGAAGGGGACAGGGGTGGGGGTCCACCCGCATCCGACCCCTAAGTCCATGCTACGAACTGCTCAGCGTCCGCCTCACCGCATCCCGCCAGCCCTTGAGCTTGCGCACCCGCGTCGCCTCGTCCATGTGCGGATTGAACTGCCGATCCAGCGCCCAGCGTTCGGCAAAGCCCTTCTGGTCGGGCCACACCCCCGCCTTCCAGCCCGCGAGCCAGGCTGCCCCGAGTGCCGTGGTCTCGAGGATGGTCGGCCGGTCGACCGGCGTGTTCAGGATGTCGGCGAGGAACTGCATGGTGAAGTCCGATCCCACCATGCCGCCATCCACCCTCAGCACCGTGTCGCTGGCGCCCTTCCAGTCCTTGCGCATCGCGTCGATCAGGTCGCGCGTCTGGTAGCTGACGGATTCGAGCGCCGCCCGGGCCAGTTCGGCCGCGCCGGTATTGCGGGTGAGCCCGGTGAGCGAGCCGCGCGCGGCACTATCCCACCACGGCGCGCCGAGGCCCACGAAGGCCGGCACCAGGTAGACGTTCTGCGTCGGGTCGGCCTTCGCCGCCAGCGGCCCGGCATCGGAGGATTTCTCGAAGATCTGCAGCATGTCGCGCATCCACTGCACCGACGCACCGGCGATGAAGATGGCGCCCTCCAGCGCATAGGTGGTCTCGCCGTCGAGCCGGTAGGCGATGGTGGTGAGCAGCCGGTTCTTCGAGCGCACCAGGTCGGTGCCGGTATTGAGCAGCGCAAAGCACCCGGTGCCGTAGGTCGATTTCAGCATGCCCGGGCTGAAGCAGGCCTGCCCGATGGTCGCCGCCTGCTGGTCGCCCGCCGAACCATGGATCGGGATCGAGACGCCGAAAATCTCCGGGTCGGTGATGCCGAAATCGTCGGCATTGTCCTTCACCTGAGGCAGCATGGCGCGCGGGATACGGAAGAGCTCGAGCAGCTCGTCGTCCCAGTCGTTGGTCCGGATGTTGAACAGGAGCGTCCGGCACGCATTGGTGGCGTCCGTCGCGTGGCTGGCGCCGCCGGTGAGCCGCCAGATCAGGTAGCTGTCGACCGTGCCGAAGGCGAGCTCGCCCTTTTCGGCGCGCTTGCGGGCGCCCGGCACGTTGTCGAGGATCCAGGCGAGCTTGGTGGCGCTGAAATAGGGGTCGAGCAGCAGCCCGGTCTTCTTGTTGATCCGCGGCTCATGCCCGGCCCGCTTCAGCTTTTCGCAGGCTTTCGCGGTTCGGCGGTCCTGCCAGACGATGGCATTGTGGATCGACTTGCCGGTCTTGCGGTCCCAGACGATGGTGGTCTCGCGCTGGTTGGTGATGCCGATCGCCGCGATCTCCGAGGCCTTCACGCCAGCCTTCTTGATCGCCGTCTTGGCGCTCCACAGCACCGTCGCCCAGATCTCCTCGGGCACATGCTCGACCCAGCCGTCCTGCGGGAAATGCTGGGTGAACTCCATCTTCCCCAGCCCCGCGATCTGCTGGCGGTCGTTGAAGACGATCGCCCGGCTCGAGGTGGTGCCCTGGTCGATCGCGAGGATATTTCCGTTCATTGTGCCGCCCCTGCTCGCTTGCTTTCGAGGCGCGCGGCCATGTACCGGGCCAGTTCCGCCGTCTCCTCCGCGTTGAATCGCAGCCCCTGCTTGGTGCGGCGCCACAGCACGTCCTCGGCGGTGCGCGCCCATTCGCGATCCATCAGGTAGTCGACCTCCAACTGGGTTAGCGTGCCGCCGAACTGCGTACCAAAGTCGCCGGCTTTCTGCCTGTCGCCGATCAGGGTGGGAACAAGCGTGCCATAGGCGCGGGTCACGCGCCGAAGCACCACTGGTCCGAGCTTCGGATACATCCCCATGTGCTTTCTGAGCAGCGCCTCGAACCCGATGGCCGGAAAATCCCCGCCCGGCAGGTGCCCGGTCTTCGTCCAGCTCGGGCCCTTGGCCCCGATCAGCCCGTCGATCCGGTCGACCACCTGCTCGCTGAGCCGCCGGTGCGTGGTGAGCTTGCCGCCGAAGATGTTGATCAGCGGCGCGGCGCCGGCCTCGCCCTCGGTCTTCAGCACATAGTCGCGCGTCGCCTCCTGCGCGGCGCTGGCGCCATCGTCGAAGAGCGGGCGGACGCCCGAATAGGTCCAGACGATCTCGTCGCGCGTCACCGGCTTGATGAAATACTCGCTCGCCGCGGCGCAGAGATAGTCGATTTCCGCGTCGCTGATCTTCACCGTGGCCGGGTCACCCTCGAAATCCATGTCGGTGGTGCCGATCAGGGTGAAATCGCCCTCGTACGGGATGGCAAAGAAGATGCGGCCGTCGGCGTTCTGGAAGAAGTAGCAGCGATCGTGGTCGAAGAGCTTCCTGACCACGATATGGCTGCCCTTGACCAGCCGCACATGGTGCGCGTCGTGCCGGCCCATCGCCTCGACGATCACCTTGTCCACCCACGGCCCGGCCGCGTTGACCAGCAGCCGCGCCTGCGTCGTGCTGCGCCCGCCCGCCTCGTCTTCCATCTCGATAGACCAGAGCCCGCCCTCGCGCCGCGCCGAGGTCACCTTGGTCCGCGTCAGCACCGTCGCGCCCTTGTCGGCGGCATCGCGCGCGTTGAGCGCCACCAGCCGCGCATCGTCGACCCAGCCGTCCGAATACTCGAAGCCCACCTTGTAGCCCGGCTTCAAAGGCTTCCCCGCCTCGTCCTCCGTCAGGTCCAGTGTCTTCGTCGCCGGCAACAGTTTCCTGCCGCCGAGGTGATCGTAGACAAAGAGCCCCAGCCGCAGCAGCCACGCGGGCCTCAGGTTCTTCTCATAGGGGAGGACGAAGCGCAGCGGCCAGATGATGTGCGGCGCCGAGGCCCACAGCACTTCGCGCTCGGCCAGCGACTCGTGCACCAACCGGAACTCGTAGTGCTCGAGATAACGCAGCCCGCCATGCACCAGCTTGGTCGCCGCCGACGAGGTGCCCGAGGCGAGGTCGTGCATCTCGGCCAGCATCACCGAGTGCCCGCGCCCCGCCGCATCGCGCGCGATGCCGGTGCCGTTCACCCCGCCGCCAATGATGAAGATGTCGACGGGGGAAGGGGAGGCAGGCATGCATTCACCGCGGGGTTCGATCGCAGCAAGCGTTAGCCTGAGGCGAGTGTTTCGACAACCGGCGGGCGAACTACTTGGTGTGCGCTCTCACATAGGCCTTGAGCACATTTTGCATCCGCGTGATGTGCCCCTTGCCCTGCGATTTGAAGAACGCAAAGACCTCGGGGTCGAGATTCAGGCGAACCGACGTCGGGCGCTCCTCCGGGAACACGACCTGTGCATCTTCCCAGAAGCCCTCCGGCAGCTCTTCGCCGGGCAGATCTTTTTCTGAGATCGGAACGTAGTCACCCCGCTCATACATCTTGCGAAGCTCATCTTGAGAGTAGCGCTCGATATGCTTCTCTTTCACGTTCGCCGGCCTTCCAAGCTGAAATAATCCGTTTAGTGCCAAACCTGTCGGTTGAAACGACAACAAGCACCCTGCCTTTGAACACCCCGATCGAGATCACGCGTTCTTCGCCGTAGTCGCGGCGATCATCTATTCGGTCGATTGTGGGACCTTCAAAAATCTTGATCGCAACGCGAAAGTCCACGCCGTGCTTATCCAGGTTCGCCAGCCGCTTGCCGGCATCCCATTCGAAATCCATGACGTGCTGCACCCAATGCGTGGACTCTGCACGTCACGCGCAGACGGAAACTATGTACATAAATGATGTACATAAATCAAGTGCCCGCCCACTGATTTGTTGACCCCCGCCGCCATCCCGTGCACTACGGAACGTCTCCCCGCCCGGCCTCTTCATGCTTGCCATCCTCAACGTCATCCTGCCGGTCTTCGCGCTGTTGGCGCTGGGATATGGCGCCGTGCGGCTGCGGCTGTTTCCGAACGAAGGGGTGCGGGGGCTGATCATTTTCGTCAACAGCTTCGCGACGCCGTGCCTCCTGTTCCGCGCCATGCTGGACGCGGATTTCTCGACGACCTTCAACTGGGGCGTCATCGTGCCGTTCTACGTCGGCGGCGTCGTCGTTTTCATCGTCGGCATCCTGCTGTCCTCCCGGGTGTTCGGGAACAAGCCGGGGGAGAGCGTGGCGTCGGGTTTTTCGGCCATGTTCACCAACACCGTCCTCGTCGGAATCCCGGTGGTGCAGCGCGCCTACGGTCCGGAGGCGCTGGCCACCGCCTTCTCGATCATCGCCTTCCACGCCCCGGTGCTGATCACCGCCGGCATGCTGACCATGGAGCTGCTCCGCCGCGACGGCGCGCCGTTGCTGAAGACATTGGGCGTGGCGCTGGTGCGCATCGTCGCCAACCCCCTCCTCTGGGGCATCGCGCTCGGTGCCGCCGCCAACCTCATGCACATCAAGCTGATCGAGCCGGCGGAAGCCTTCGTCACCATCATGGCGGCGGCGGTGACGCCCGCCGCGCTGTTCGGCCTCGGCGGCGCGCTGAACGACTACAAGCTCTCGGAGAGCTGGGGCCAGTCGCTGACCATGTCGCTGCTGAAGCTGCTGGTCCAGCCGGCCATCGCCTGGCTCATCATGGTGCCGATCCTCCACATCGACCGCGACCTGGCGCGCTACGGCGTGCTGCTGGCGGCCATGCCCGCCGGCATCAATGTCTTCGTCTTCGCCACCTACTACAACCGCAGCGTCAACGTCGCGGCCAACACCATCCTGATTTCGACAGTGCTGTCGGTGCTGACGATCAGTGGGTGGCTGTATGTGCTGGGGCTTTAGGGCAGGGCCGGTGCAAGCCGACCCCCACCCCTGTCCCCTCCCCCTGAAGTAGGGGGAGGGAGACGCTCACACTGGCGTCGGTGTGTTGGTCTCCCTCCCCATTCTTAGGGGGAAGGGACAGAGGTGGGGGTCCACGCCATCGGGCCATCGTCCTCGACGTCCGCCCTACTGCGCCGCCTCGACACTCATCGCCAGCACCTGCGGCACGCCCACCGCCGGCACTGAGCGTACCGGCACCGTCGAGGTCGCGTCGAGCCCCACCGCCACCCGCACATGCCGGTCGGTCGGGCACACATCCAGCATCGCGTCGAACCCGATCCAGCCCAGCCCGTCGTCCCAGGCCTCGGCCCAGGCATGGAGCGCCGGCGGCTCGGCCTCGCTGCCGAACAGATACCCCGTCACATAGCGCGCCGGGATATCGAGCCCGCGCGCCGCGCCGATGAAGGCATGCGCATACTCGCTCGCCTCCGCTTGCGCGCCGCCGCCCGGCGACTGGCCCTGGCTCTGCCCGTCCTGCGACTGCGACTGCGATTGCTCCGCCCCGCCGATCACCTCCCCCACTCGCGCCATCAAGCCGTGCAGCAGCGCGATGCGGTCCTGCCCGGTGCGCGGCACGGTGCGGAACCTGCTGGTGATCGCCCCGGCAGCCCGCGTTGCCGCTGTCGGCCGCCGATAGAGCGCCGGCGGAATGTCCCCGGGCATCCGCCCGACCACGCCATTGCGATCAATGGTCTCCACCACCCCCGCGACGGAAATCACCAGCTCGGCCTCCGGCTTCACCTGGCTCACCAGCTGCGCCTTGTTGCCGAACCCGTCGACGAACTTCGCCGCCTCGGCAAAGCCGGGCATCTCGATCGTCCACTCGAGCACCGTCTGTGTGGGCCCCGACTGCGGCGTCAGCAGCACATGCTGCACGCTGCGGGCGACGCCGCTGCCGAGCGCGAGGCTCATCGAATGTCGGATGGAAATCTTCATCAGTAGAAATTGTAGCTTTCGGCGAGGGCGTCCGTCATCCGGTTGTTCCGGTCGATGAACTCGGTGAGGAATTCGTGGAGCCCGTGCTCGAAGATCTTGTCGACGCTCGCATCCATCAGCAGCGCCGTCACCGAGTCCGCCGCATCGTGCCCGGCGGTGCGCTCGCCGTAGATCTCCTCGAGCATGTCGATGGTGCGGTTGATCCACTGCACGCAGAACATCAGCGAGCGCGGCATCTCAGGGCGGAGGATCAGGTAGTCGGCGATGTTCCAGGCCCGATAGCGGTCATGGTACACATGCCGGTAGCTGCGATGCGCCGACGCTGCGCGCAGGATCATCGTCCACTGCTGGATGTCCACATCGCCGCCCACCATCGTGGCGCGCGGCAAGAGCACGTAATATTTCATGTCGAGAATGCGCGCCGTGTTGTCGGCCCGCTCGACGAAATTGCCGATCTGCGAAAACGCGTACCCCGCATCGCGGAGGAACGTGGAGAGCAGGGCGCCGCGATAGCGGTGGCTCACCTGCTTCACCCAGAACAGCAGCTCCTGGAGCTTTGCGCCCGTAATGTCGCGCGGCCGGATCGCCGAATATTCGAGCCAGGCCGCGTTGATCGATTCCCACATCTCGGTGGTGAGCGCCGTGCGCACCGAACGCGCGTTGGTGCGCGCCGAGAGCAGGCACGACTTCACCGAGGAATAGTTTTCCTCGTCGAACAGCATGTAGTGCGCGACGCTCCCGACATCGGCCTGCTTGTGCTTCTTGTGAAAGCCCTCGTCCGCCTCCGCCGCCTGCAGCATCGACACCAGGTGCTCCGATGCCCCACCCTCGCGGCGGGAGGTGAGGCTCATGCGATAGCCGACCTCGAACATACGAGCCATGTTTTCGGCCCGCTCGATATAGCGGGAGAGCCAGAAGAGATTCTGGGCGGTTCTACCGAGCATGTTTTTCGCTCCTTCCCCTCACCCGCCGAGCTGCGCTCGGCACCCTCTCCCTCAAGGGGAGAGGGAAGACCGTTGGGGCGAGTTGGTGCAGCGTCTCCCCTCTCCCCTTGAGGGAGAGGGGTGCCCGAAGGGCGGGGTGAGGGGCAGTCATCAGAGCCACGATCCTCATTCCTCCAGCACCCAAGTATCCTTCGTCCCCCCGCCCTGGCTCGAATTCACCACCAGCGAGCCCTTCTTCAGCGCCACCCGCGTCAGCCCGCCCGGCGTGATCCGGATGTCGTCGCCGCACAGCACATATGGCCGGAGGTCCACGTGCCGCGGCGCGATCCCGCGCTCGACAAAGGTCGGGCAGGTCGACAGCGCCAGTGTCGGCTGCACGATGTAGTTGTCGGGCCGGGCAAGGATCTTCTTTTTGAATTCCTCGCGCATCGCCTTGGTCGAGGCCGGCCCCACCAGCATGCCGTAGCCGCCCGAGCCGTGCACTTCCTTCACCACCAGCTCCTCGAGATTGGCCAGCACATAGGCTCGCTCGTCGTCATTGGTGCAGTTGTAGGTGGGCACGTTCTTCAGGAGCGCCTTTTCGCCCAGATAGAACTCGATGATCTCGGGCACATACACATAGACCGCCTTGTCGTCGGCAATGCCGGTGCCCGGCGCGTTGACCAGCGTGACGTTCCCTGCCCGATAGGCGTCGAACAGCCCCGGCACGCCCAGCATCGAATCCGGCCGGAAGGTGAGGGGGTCGAGGAAGTCGTCGTCGATGCGGCGGTAGATCACGTCGACCCGCTCGGGGCCGGTGGTGGTGCGCATGTAGACCTTGCCGTTCTCGACGAACAGGTCCTGGCCCTCGCAGAGCTCGGCGCCCATCTGGTCGGCGAGGAACGAGTGCTCGAAATAGGCCGAGTTGTGGATGCCCGGCGTCAGCACCACGAGATTGGGCGAGCCGTTGACGCCGGCCGGGGCGACGCTTTCCATCGTCCGGCGCAGCGTTTCGGGATAGGTTTCGACCGGCGCCACCTTGTAGCGCTGGAACAGCTCCGGGGCGAGCTGCAGCATCGCCTCGCGGTTCTCCAGCATGTAGCTGACGCCCGACGGGGTGCGGAGGTTATCCTCGAGCACATAGAAATCGTCGGGCCCGGTGCGCACGATGTCGACGCCGATGATATGCGAATAGACCCCGCGCGCCGGATCGAGCCCCATCATCTCGGGACAGAATGCCGAGTTGTTGAGGATCAGCTTCTCCGGCACCCGCCCGGCCTTCAAAATCTCCTGGCGGTGATAGATGTCGTGAAGGAACGCGTTGAGCGCCCGCACCCGCTGCTCGATGCCCTTCGACAACCGGCGCCACTCCAGCGCCGAGATGATGCGCGGGATGATGTCGAACGGGATGAGCTTTTCGGTGCCTTCATTGCTGCCATAGACCGCGAAGGTGATGCCCAGCCGCCGGAACAGGCTCTCGGCATCGGCGGACATCAGCCCCAGGGCCTGCGGCGGCTGCTCCTTCAGCCACTCTTCCAGGATATGGTAAGGGGCCCGGATCGAGGAATCCGCATTGTTCATTTCGTCAAAAGGCGTTGCGGACATTACTCCTACGGGGCTTGCGGTCTATCCCACTCGACAATCATTGGTACACTTTTGCTGAAAGCCCACAAGCGGGGTTCGGTGGGCTTGCAAACTCCGGTGCGAGCCGACCCCCGCCCCTGTCCCCTCCCCCCTGAAGAAGGGGAGGGAGACCCATACCGTGATGCCGCTGGGAGGGTCTCCCTCCCCAGTAGGGGGAGGGGACAGGGGTGGGGGTCCACAGCCACCGGTCCATCGATACCAATACGCCCCGAATTACGCCGACCCGTCAGCTGCCGCCTCCCTCCCCCTTGAGGGGAGGGATTGAGGGAGGGGGTGGTTCAGTGGTCCACCGATGGACCCCCACCCCCAACCCCTCCCCTCAAGG
>NZ_JAQGJL010000022.1 GCF_028290645.1 Devosia sp.
GCCGCGTCCGCGGCAGTTCCACCGCCGGCTGGGACGGGCTCGCGGCCGGAGCGGGGGCATTCCCCGCCGGCTGGGAGGTGAACTCCGATGGTCGCGGCCTCGGCAACGGAGCGCTGTCCGCGCCCACTCCCTCCTGGGCCAGCGCGCTAAAGCTCAAGGTGGTCAGGAGGAGGGCAAGGAGAATCCGCATCGCCTCCCCAACGCGGCCGCCCCGCCAGAGGTTGCGCCGTTACCCGGGCCGGCGGAATTCCATGATCCAGTTGGTTTCCCACGTCTTCCCGCCATCATAGGAGAACGCCTGGCTCCAGCGCGGCGTGTCGCTGTCGGTGCCGGTCCAGTCGAACAGCACCTTGACCGGCCCCCCGCCATCCTCGTCGTCGCCGGCGAAGATCCCCCGCCCGTTCTCGAACCGCCCGAACACCGGCGGCTGCAGCACGCCGGTCGCCGAGTTGATCCAGTAGATCGCCCACTCGTCCCGCTCCGGGTTGTAAAGGCGCAGCGACATGCCCTTGAACCCCATGGTGGGGAAATCACTCTCGTCGATCGACACCGTGCCGCCCATCAAAAGCTGCGCCGTCTCGTACGAGGTGAAAACATCCCACTCCGCCGACCCGACGCCCCGCTGCTTCAGCCGGCGATTGGTGACCACCCAGTCGCCGTGGTTGAAATCGAATCCATGCCGCGTCTCGGTGCCCATCAGTCCCTCCCGGATATTGCCCTGCCCGCGCATCAATACCCGCAATCCCCTGCCACGCCATGACAGGCTTTCGGCAATGCCGCGGATTTATCGGCGACGCGATCGCCAGTTACGCTGGCGCAAGCGTTAACCCTTCGCCGCCCGCACTGTTAACGCCCCATAAACCATCTTTGCCCGCCGCCCCCCGTCTGCTATCAGCCGGGACATGTCCGTGCCCCTCGACCACATCCGCAATTTTTCCATCGTCGCCCATATCGACCATGGCAAATCCACGCTCGCCGATCGACTGATCCAGACCACCGGCGGGCTCGAGCTGCGCGAGATGAAGGAGCAGGTGCTCGACTCGATGGATATCGAGCGCGAGCGCGGCATCACCATCAAGGCGCAGACCGTCCGGCTCACCTACAAGGCGCGGAACGGCGAGACCTACGTCCTCAACCTGATCGACACCCCCGGCCACGTCGATTTCGCCTACGAGGTTTCCCGCTCGCTCGCCGCCGTCGAGGGCTCGCTGCTCGTCGTCGATGCCAGCCAGGGCGTCGAGGCGCAGACCCTCGCCAACGTCTACCACGCGCTCGACGCCAACCACGAGATCGTGCCGGTCCTCAACAAGATCGACCTGCCCGCCGCCGACATCCCGCGTGTAAAGCAGCAGATCGAGGACGTGATCGGGCTCGATGCCTCCGACGCCGTCGAGATCTCCGCCAAATCCGGCATCGGCATCGACGACGTGCTCGAGGCCATCGTCCACCGCCTGCCCGCGCCCACCGGCGAGATCAACGCCCCGCTCAAGGCGCTGCTCGTCGACAGCTGGTACGACACCTACCTCGGCGTCGTGGTCCTCATCCGCGTCATCGATGGCACGGTGAAGAAGGGCCAGAAGATCCGGATGATGAACGCCAATGCCACCTACGAGCTCGACCGGGTGGGCGTGTTCACCCCCAAGCTGGTCGATATCGGCGAGCTCGGCCCCGGCGAAATCGGCTTTTTCACCGCCTCGATCAAGCAGGTGGCCGATACCAATGTCGGCGACACCATCACCGACGATCGCAAGCCCACTGCCGCGGCGCTGCCCGGCTTCCGCCCGGCCCAGCCGGTGGTGTTCTGCGGCCTGTTTCCGGTCGATGCGTCCGATTTCGAAGTGCTGCGCGAAGCGATGGGGAAGCTGCGCCTCAACGACGAGAGCTTTTCCTACGAGATGGAAACCTCGGCCGCGCTCGGCTTCGGCTTCCGCTGCGGGTTCCTCGGGCTCCTCCACCTCGAGATCATACAGGAGCGGCTGGCCCGGGAGTTCGATCTCGATCTCATCGCCACCGCCCCCTCGGTGGTCTACGAGATCCACCTCAACAACGGCGAGCTGATGATGCTGCACAACCCGGCCGACCTGCCGGACGTGGTGCGCATCGACCACATCAGCGAGCCGTGGATCAAGGCCACCATCCTCACCCCGGACGAGTATCTGGGCTCGATCCTGAAGCTCTGCCAGGACCGGCGCGGCATCCAGCGCAACATGACCTATGTCGGCAACCGCGCGATGATCGAATACGACCTGCCGCTCAACGAGGTCGTTTTCGACTTTTACGATCGGCTGAAGTCGATGTCGAAGGGCTATGCCAGCTTCGACTACACGCTGGCCGATTACCGCGAGGGCGACCTCGTCAAGCTCACCATCCTCGTCAATTCCGAGCCGGTCGACGCGCTCTCGATGCTGGTCCACCGCAACGCCGCCGAAGCCCGCGGCCGCCAGATGTGCGAAAAGCTCAAGGAACTGATCCCGCCGCACCTGTTCGTCATCCCGATCCAGGCCGCCATCGGCGGCAAGATCATCGCGCGCGAAACGGTCCGCGCCCTGCGCAAGGACGTGACAGCGAAGTGCTACGGCGGCGACGCCACCCGCAAGCGCAAGCTGCTGGACAAGCAGAAGAAGGGCAAGGCCCGGATGCGGCAATACGGGAACGTCGACATCCCGCAGGAGGCGTTTATTCAGGCGCTGAAAATGGGGGACGAGTGAGGGTGCGAGCTCCGCGCCGGTAAATCGCCCCAGTGACGATTTTAGTCACGAACCGGGTCGCTCCTGAAAGGCGCGCGGGCCCGGACCCGGCTCTCAGTACCCGATGGCTCCTCGCCGTCCGCAGGCTACTAGTCCTGCTGACAATGGAGCAACACATTGATGCGCGAGGGTGAAGCTGACCTCACCTCAGTTTGCTCCGAACCTTCTTCGGGCGAGGAAAGGACGGGCAATGGGCGCCGCAGACCGTGAAGCCGGTACCCCTCGCCCAGCTGTTGGCGGCCAGAATGAACTGTTCCAGATACAGGAAGACATCTTCGTAGCCGAGCCGTTGATCCTCGGCACTGTTTGCTGGGCACTCGGTCAGAGCATCGTGCCTATGGTCGCGCTCGAGCCGGGCGAGAACCCTCGAATGCGCTGTTTGGGTACAGGGTTCTTTATCAGTTGCTCGGGGCTGCTAGTCACTGCCGCCCATGTCATCACTGATCCGATTGAGCGGGGATATGGCCGGCCAATCGAGACGACCGACCTGAACTGCAACTGCCAGGCGTCGGCCTCGGCACTATGCTGAGAACAAACCCCCTGTTCCAGAAGGAGGGCTATTTCTTTAGAGAGATCGAGTGGTCCGGCTTCTTGGCGGAGAGAGCCGATAACCCACTTCCAATTCGTGGGGTGGACCTGAAACTCAACTCGGACACCACCATCTGCAAGGTCAAGCCAACTTGCCGGCGAGTCGCCGCTAGACTTGTTGAAGTCAACCGAGCATGGCATGCCCAAGCTGTCGATTGCTGGGGGCTAAGAGGCTTACTGTTCAGTCCGCGCTAACTTTCGCTGGCCGGGCTATCCGACTTCCGACTAAGAATGACAGATCGACCGCTTCCGTCCAGGAACTGCGACATTGTTCACAGAGGGCAGAATGAAACTCCGCACTGTTTATGCTCGCTTCTACAAGTCGTTCAACTTCGATCATCTACGTAAGGCTCATCCCTTGGCCAAGGCGAAACCCTGGGAGCAATTTGAGGGCGCGTGGTACCCGTATGTGGAGGTAGGGGTTGAGGACCTCATCACGACAATTGTAGGCGCTAACGAATCGGGAAAGAGCCACCTGCTTAGCGCTGTTGAGAAGGCTATTACCGGGGAGGGGTTCCAACAGAGGGATTTGTGTCGCTACTCCCCGTTTTTTAATGTCGAGAAGGGCAAAACTTGTTGGCCCCATCTCGGAGTAGGCTGGAGCAACGTAACCCCGCCCGAGGCTGACCTAGTCATGGCGGCGCTTGGCGAAACCTCATTGTCGTTTCGAAATTTCGCAATGTTCCGAGAAGGCCCGGAACAGCTCACCATATACATTCCCAACGACGACGGTTCTCATACGCCATATCCACTGACGGGTGGAGCTGCCACTGATTTTGGAAGAGCCTTCTTGCCTCGCCCCTTCCGCATAAAGCCGGAAGTTGCACTGCCAAACTCCGTTCCACTTGCTTGGCTTGTTACTCCGTCAAAAGAGAATGGAGCCTTGCACTCTAGGCGTTGGCGCGCTGATTTGCTGGAGGGCGCTGCCGTTGTCAGACAATATTGGCAGCATGACGCCGCGCGCTTTGCCCAACAGGCTCCCAAGATGTATAACGCAGCTAGCTCATACTTCAATTCTAGCAATAATATTGACACCGTACTGTCCGAAAGCCAAGTTGAATCTCTAAATCTCGCCAGAAGCCTTCTCATTCAATTGGCCAACCTCGATCCGCAGAGGCTACAAGACCTATCGAGCGCAATAGCGGATGGAGACGATGGTCATGCCAACGCTTTGATGAGCCGCATCAATGATCAGCTCGCGAAGCAACTAAACTTCCCCAAATGGTGGGTACAGGATCGGGATTTCTCCCTTCGCGTCACTCCGCGCGAAATGGATCTCGTTTTCACGATACGCGACCGTACCGGAACGGAATACACATTCAATGAACGCAGCAGCGGCCTAAAGTATTTTCTGTCCTACTTAATTCAATCTCAGGTTCATGAACCTCCGGCCGGACGTTCAGAAATACTTCTAATGGATGAACCGGACACCTACTTGTCAGCTGAGGCGCAGCAAGACCTCCTGAAGATATTTGACGATTTTGCGCAACCAACATCCGACGCCAATCCAATTCAGGTTTTGTATGTAACCCACTCCCCCTTTCTTATCGATAAGAACCACGCGGAGCGAATACGCGTCCTGCAGAAAGGAAAAGGATTCGATGGAACACGAGTGATTAGGAACGCCTCTCAGAATCACTACGAACCACTTCGTTCTGCGTTCGGAGCGTTTGTTGGTGAGACTGCGTTCATCGGCGCTTGCAATTTGCTGGTCGAAGGAGTCGCTGATCAGATCATAATTTCTGGCATGGCGCGACTGACTCGACGATCCTCTGTGGGCCTTCAGAATGACACGTTGGACCTGAATCGGCTGGTCATTGTCCCTTGCGGCTCGGCGGGCCAAGTTCCCTATATGCTGTACCTAATTCGCGGCCGAGATACGGAGAAGCCGCCCGTGGTGGTACTGCTTGACTCCGATGATGCTGGCGACGATGCCGCCGGAAGGATGCGGGGCAAAGACAAGCGAATGAGCCGCTTGCTCCAGAAGGACTATGTTCTGCAGCTTGGCGACCTCGGACTCTTCGGCGACGACAAGCCGTCGAGAGTTGAAATCGAGGACTTACTGCCCATTGGTCTCGCCGTTGCCGCAGCAAACGATTGCCTTTCCGAAATTGGCCGATTTCGCGATGAGAAGGTCGTAACGCTAACTGCGGCAATGGTGACAAAGCATCTCAAAATGGATGTTGGGCTGTTTTCCGCGCTCAATCTTGCTGCAGGAGCGAGCGGACTACATATCGAGAAGATCGCCTTCGCGAGAGCGGTCGTAGGCCTCTGCAAATTGCAGCCCGTGCACGAGGGCTTGGCCGAGGACGTCGAAGCCTTTTTCGGGCGAATGAAAGTCCTTTTCCAGGCTATTAATGTCGTCAAGCGCAAGGCTGAGCGAGATGCGTCACGCGACAAGGTTGGCACTCTCGTTGATCGCCAGCAGAAGCTGTTCCTACAAGACAACCCAGTTCACGCGACTAAGGAACAGGTCTCTATATTGTTTGAACAAATCGGTGACGTGTTAGACGAATCTGCGGAATCGGACTCCGTTCGGTCGCATATGATGCTGATACGTCGTGACTTTCATCTAGACGACGAGCCATCGACATCTGTTCCAGATTTTGACACTCTCAAGACGAAGATGACAACGTTACATCAGGCCTTTCATATAGATCAGGTGGAGGCCGCGCCGGAATAGCTCAAGATCTTGGCATATGGACACCGATGGATTTGGTTGGACACCATGGCCAACTTATCCCCGCCCCCTCCACCCGCCGTATCCTTCCGCAAACCCTGCGAAAGGACACACGCACCATGCCCCAACCCACCACCCCCCTCACCCGCGAAACCATCCTCGCCCACGAACGCCTCCACCCGCGCATCGCGGCCCTCCTCAAGCAGGTCGAGCGCGTCGCCGCCCGCCGCCCCGCCCAGCCGGTGCCGGAGGAGAGCCTGAAGCTTTCGCGCACGCTGTGCCGGGAGGCGGCAAAACTGCTCGGGCGGGAGGGGCGGGGGATCGGGGTGCCGGCGGGGCCAGCGGGCCCGGGGCTCGATCATGGCGGGCTCGCCGTGGCGCTCGGGCAGGCGATCGCCGCGCTCGAGGCGTTCGAGGCGGAGCATTCGGGCCAATCAAAGAAGCTCGGCCATGCCATCTGGCAGATCGACGGCCCGCCCATGCCGGTCACCCGGCTGCTGCCCAAGGGGCATGGCGGCAAGGAAGTCAAGACCAGGGACCCGGAGGCCGAGCGCAACCGGCGCGAGGTATACCGGCTGATCATGGGCCGCTTCAAGGCCGGCTATGACGAGGGCTACCAGGCTGCCATGGACGGCAAGCCCCCCTCCGCGCGCTATGCCGAGGATGCCTGGGACCGGCTGATGGAGAGGGAACAGGGCGCCGAGGCGGCGCGCAAGGCCGGCGAGCCGAAGCCGCGCGTCCGCTACGAGCACCGCCGCGCGACCTGGTGCCGAAGGGCGCGACGCTGACGGATCCGAAGGAGCGCAGCCGGCGGCGGTGAGAGGGGCCGGTGGCTGTGGACCCCCACCCCTGTCCCCTCCCCGCAAGTGGGAGGGAGACCAAAACACCGACGCCAGTGCGAGCGTCTCCCTCCCCCCTGCGGGGAGGGGACAGGGGTGGGGGTCAACTCGCACCAGCAGATCGGCGTGAACCCCGTACTTTCAACACCTTAGCCGCCGCACAAAAAATCCGTCCCCGCGTCCCCACACGACCGCATAATGCACCCCGTCTCTCCACACGGGGACGGGTCGCTACGAACGGGCTGTGGGGGGAGATCGGATGGTGCGGGAGTCGTTCCGCATCAGGCGGAAACCACGACGGTCGCCCCAGGTAGCGCGGGGAAGCCGCTAGCAACGCGAGGCCGCTCCAATGCAGGGCGGCCGAGGGATGGAGGCTGCCGTGCATAGGGCAGCCGGGTGGAGGCGCACGGGCCGGACCCCTTAGGGTCGCCGGCGCTCGAAGCCCGCCATTCTCGCGATGCGGCCCGGGATGCCCCGAGCCCTCCGTGGCATAGGCCAAAAGCTCCCGATCGCGCCGGCGAGGCCGAGCTTCGCCAAAACTCGCGGACTACCGCCTGGAGGCAAAGCCTCGCCGGCGCCGTCCCTGCCTGCCGCAAACTCCGGAGCCCGCGTGCTGCCGGACGCTTCTACGCGCCCGGCCGCCGCAGCCGGCCCCTAGAACGCCTCGGCCAGCTTCAGCTGGCAGGCCTGCGCGAGCTCGGTATTCGGCTTTTCCGCCCCCAGCGGGGTCGCCCAGCCGGCCTTTTCGACGATGCCCTTGCGCGAATAGGTGGTCGCGGCCTTGAGCGCGGTCATCACCGTCACGGTATCGGCATCGGCGCCGCCCGCGCGCTCGACGCAATAGGGCATCAGCGCCGCGGCCACCGCGGTGTTCGATTGCTTCAGCGCCATGTCCTGGGCCGATCCGCCGGTCACCCAGCCGCCATAGCTGAACCCCACGATCGCGAGGGCGATCGCGCCGACCCCCGCGCCGATGAGGCCGGGTTTCAACCAGGTGGGGAATTGCATGAAATGTCCGATCTGTTGTGTCAGACGAGCGCGCGAAATGCGCGCAAGTGGGCGAGGCTAGCACACAACCCGCGCCGCGCACCGACCAAACGCCGAACCCCACGACATTCGGCGCCGCTTCGCCTAGTCTTTGCCGAACCCATGCGATCCCAATCCGGACCCTGCCGATGACCACGCTCGCCGCCCTCACCGTCACGCTCCCGCAACAGCGCCTCGCGCCCGGCACGGCGCTCACCACGGAGGGCAGCCATTCGGGCCGGCTGTACCTGCTCGAATCCGGCCGCCTCGCCGTGTCCCGCGAAGGCGTGGCGCTCGCCACCATCGACGAGCCCGGCGCCATCATCGGCGAAATGGCGGTGCTCCTGGGCATCCCCCACAGCGCCACCGTCACCGCCCAGACCGAGGCGCAGGTCCGCGTCATCGACGACGCGCTCGACGTCCTCGCGGAAAACCCCGATTTCGCCCTCCACCTCGCCACCCTCGCCTGCGCCCGGCTCAACGCCACCTCGGCGCTCCTCGTCGAACTCCGCCGCGCCGCCGCCGGCAAGAAGCAGGAGCAGGCCCTGATGAGCCGGATCCTGATGGCCATGATGGCCACCCCCAAGGGCGTGAGCGGCGGAAGCCGGCGCTGGGTGGATCACGAGTGAGGGGAACGCGCGGGGCCAGGAAATACTGCGATCCGACCTGAATAGCCGGTCAGGCTCACGAGGAATGTCAGTATTGGCGCGAAACTCGAGAGCACTCACGCATTTCCCACCATCGGCATGCAGACGATCCCCGGCCAGGGACAGTACCTAGCCAGTCTAGGCGCAATGGAGTATTGTTGCCGCCGTCACCTTACGAGGGAGCATCACCATGTCTCGACTCGTCTGCGGCGCACTGGCGGCACTGCTCTGGCCTGCGGCTCCAGCCCTCTCCGACCCGATCGTCCTCGATGCCGACCAGTTGGTCGTCGAGGCAACCGTCCCCTTCTCGGGCGACTTCCTCGCGCCCGGCTTCGATGCCATCTGGATGATGCGCCCCTTCGGCAAGCTGGTGCGCGCCGACCCTGCCGATAACAGTGGCATCCAGCATGACGTGCCCGGCGCCGTTGGCGCCTTCGCCCGCCTCGCCGTCGGGGAAGGCGGGATCTGGATACCAGACAGCGCCAATGGTGGTCACATCTACAAGTTCGACCCGGTGACCGCCACCGTTGCGCTCGACATTCCCGTCAACCTTACAGACCCGGAAGGCTGCATCGCAGTCGGAGGCGGCTCGGTCTGGGCGGTGGGCTTCGAGGACCGGCACATATGGCTCAGGCGATATTCGGCAACCACCGGCGAGGAGCAGTCCAAGACGGCCATCGCGGGAGGCGTATGCGTTGCCATCGGTGAAGGCTCGGTCTGGGTGTCGGATACTTATCACGACGCGGTTCTGCGTCTGGACCTTGGCTCGGGAGAGCTGCTGGCCACCATTCCCGTCGCGGGCCAGCCGCGCTTCCTGGCGGTGGGGGAGGAGGCCGTTTGGGTGATCACGCAGATGGACGGCCTCGTTCACCGGATCGACCCGGCAAGCAATACGCTCACCGCATCGATCAGCACGGGGCATCGGGGCAGTGGCGGCGACATCACAACTGGCGGCGGCTTCGTCTGGGCGAGCTTCCGCGGGGCTCCGGTGGTGCGCATCAACCCGTTGAGCCACGATATCCGGGTCTACGAGGGGGTCGGCTTCGGCGATGCAATCGCCTACGGCAGTGGCTCGGTCTGGGTCTCCGGCCAGCGCCTCAGCCGCATTACCCCGCCTGTGCCGTAAGGCAACGGCCCGGTTGCAGACGCGACCAATGGCGCTTGGCGCTCCGTCCCCCGGATGCAGCAGCGGCCCGAGGTGGGCTGAGCTACTGCGTCAGGAAGTCCGTTGCGACCTCGGTGAGGAGCGGCGACTGGATCAGGTTGTAGTGCGTGGTGTTGGGGATGACGGCGAGCTGGCTGGCCGGGCGCTGGGAGCCGTCGAACCCGGCGTCGCGCTGGCCGCCGCCGAGCAGCTTCCAGAACTCGACAATGTGCTCGGGCCGGATGGAATCCGCGTCCGCAAAGACCAGCAGCATCGGGGCCTTGATGGCCTTGATCCCCACGGTCCAGTCGCGCTCGGGCTGGTTCATCTCGCCGGTCTTGCGCATCATCGTCTCCCAGTTGACGCCGGGATAGAGCTGCGCCAGCGGCGAGGCCGCGAGTTGCTGGCCGATGGCAGCGGCCTGGCTCGGCATCTGCGCGAAGGCCTCCCGGGTCGCTGGATAGTCGCCGGCGGTGCTGAAGGCCACCGAGACTGGCACCAGCTTCTCAACCAGTTCCGGGTGCAGGATCGCGACCTGCAGCGCGACGGCGGCGCCGAGCGAATAGCCCATGAAGCGGGCCTTGCCGATGCCGAGGTGCCAAAGCACGGCGGCGACGTCGTCGGCCATCAGCTCTGTGGACCAGGGCTCCTTCCCGTCGGTGCTGAAGCCGTGGCCACGCATGTGAATGGCGATCACCCTGTGCGTCTTCGCCATCGCGGCGAGCGGCGCGCCGAAGGTTTGTGATGGATCAACGCCGCCATGCAGCAGCACCAGCGGCGGGCCGTCGCCGTGGATCTCGTAGTAGATTTCGGCGCCGCCGACCGGGACCTTGCCGGTGCTGCTGGGGGTGCTCATCGGATCGTCTCCTGCGGTTTGGGCCATGGCGGGCGCTGCGACGAGGGCCGCAGCGACAAGGGCAAGGGTCACGAGGGTGCGTCTCAGCATGATCGTTCCCCCTGAATCAGCGTGACGCGAGCTGCCGCTCAAGTTTGTCGAAGGCCTGGTTGGTGCCTTCAAGGAAGCCGCCGTTCATCGCCACTGCAAGGTCCGCGGCGCTCTCGAACTCGGCGCGCATGGTAAACACCGTTTCATTGCCGAGCGCTTCGAAGGTCAGGGTGGCGAGATAGGTCGGCGGCGGGTTGCGGCGCGGGACCGCCTCGGGCGAGCGCAGCGGCCGGTAAACGATGCGTTCGGGCACAACGATCTCGACGAACTGATAGCGCACGGGATGCTCGGTGCCGTCGGGCCTCTGCATGGTGACGTGCCACTCGCCGCCGGCGCGGAATTCGAGCCTGGTGATGGCGGAGGTGAAGTTCTCCGGGCCCCACCACTGGGCAAGCAGGTACGGATCCTCGAAGGTTCGCCAGACGAGGTTGCGGGGCGCCTTGAGGCGGCGCGTGATGACGAGCTCGCGCTGTTCCAGCGAATCTTGGGCCATGGCGCGCCTCAGTTCTTCCTGGCCGTTGCATCGGCCGACTGCAGCCGCTCGAGCAGCCCGTCGAGCCGGTTGAGGCTCGTGTCCCAGAACTTGGAGAACTCCTCGATCCAGCCGACGGCCTCGCGTAGCGGCTGCGCCTCGAGCCGGCAGGGTCGGAACTGGGCGCTGCGGCCACGGCTGATGAGGCCCGCGCCTTCGAGGACCCTGAGATGCTTGCAGATCGCCGGGATGCTCATCTCGAACGGTGCAGCGAGCTCCTTCACCGACGCCTCCCCATCCATCAGCCGCATCAGGATGGCCCGGCGGGTGGGGTCGGCGATAGCCGACAAAGTGAGGCTGAGCTGGTCGGGCTGCACGTTCATTCCTAACCGATCGGTTATCTAACTTATTGGTTAGTTACAGCGGGTGGGGAGATGTGTCAAGGAGGGTGCGCGATCGCCTTCCCCATCGCCTCCCTCCCGCCCTTTACCGAACATTTACCATCCCATTGCCATGTAGATCGGACGTGCGCGCCGCGCTCCCCGCGTGGGCGATGTCGTGCCAGCCGGGCTGCGGCCGGTGCGCGAAGGATGAAAGTTCGGCACATGCGCCTCGTCATCGGCGTCATCATCATCATCGTGTGCGTCATCGGCGGCTTCATCGCCATGGGCGGGCACCTCGCGGTGCTGGTGCAGCCGTTCGAGGCGCTGATCATCCTCGGGGCGGCGCTCGGGGCGTTCATCATCGGCAATACCGGCGCGGTGCTGAAGCAGACGCTAGGCGTCTTCGGCATCCTGTTCCGCGGCCCGCGCTATTCGAAGCAGGCCTATGTCGATCTGCTCGGGCTGCAATACAGCCTCTTCAAGCTGGTGCAAACCAAGGGCGTGCTGGCGCTCGAGCAGCACATCGAGAACCCCGGCGAGTCGACGATCTTCCAGCGCTTTCCGACCTTCACGGCCAACCACCACGCGGTCGAGTTCATGTGCGATTACCTCCGCATGGTGACTCTCGGCAGCAATGTCGTCCACGAGATGGAAGCCCTGATGGACGAGGAACTCGAGACCCATCACCAGGAGAACGACCGCCTCGTCACCGCCGTCCAGGCCCTCGCCGACGGCACCCCGGCCCTCGGCATCGTCGCCGCGGTGCTCGGCGTCATCCATACCATGGGCTCGATCAGCGAGCCGCCCGAAGTGCTGGGTCACATGATCGGCGGCGCGCTGGTCGGTACCTTCCTCGGCGTGTTCGTCGCCTACGGCTTCTTCGGCCCGATGGCGCAATCGCTGCGCAACATCTTCGAGGCGGAATCGAAATACTTCCTCTCGATGAAGGTCGGCCTCCTCGCCCACATGTCCGGCTACGCCCCCTCCATCGCCATCGAGTTCGCCCGCAAGGCCCTGATGAGCGAAGTCCGCCCCACCTTCGCCGAGATCGACGAGTCGACCGCCAACCTGCCCGCCCTCAACTGAGCTAAAGCGCGAACGATGGCCACCAACATCCAGCCCTTCATCATCAAGAAGGCGAGGCGCGCCGCCCACCCGCATCACGGCGGGGCGTGGAAGATCGCCTATGCCGATTTCGTCACCGCGATGATGGCGTTCTTCCTGCTGCTCTGGCTGATCAGCATGACCACGCCCGAGCAGAAAAAGGGCCTCGCCGATTATTTCGCCCCGCCCAATGTCAGCGACAGCACCAGCGGCGCCGGCGGCGTGATGGGCGGCACGGCCTTCGCCGAGGATGGCGCCAAGATCGCGGCGGAATCGAAGAAGGACGCGCTCACCGCGCCCGAGAGCAGCGAGGCCGGCCCGCAGGCCGATGCCCGCGGCGGCCGCGACGAGGAAGGCGGCGGCGGGCAGGAGGCGGTGCGCGCCTCGCCGGTCAGCCTCGAGTCCAAGTACAACCTCGATTTCCACAGCGCCGCGGCAAGCATCCGCCAGGCCTGGGAAGCGCAGCCCGACATCACCGCCATCGAGGACAGCCTCAGGATCGAGGAAACCCCGGAAGGCCTCAACATCCAGCTGCTCGACCAGGAAGGCCGGCCGATGTTCCCGGAAGGCTCGAAATACCCCTACGAAGTGACCCGCAAAGCCATCGCCGCCGTCGCCCCGGCACTGCAGAAGCTATCGGCGCAGGTCACGGTCTCGGGCCACACCGCAGCGGGCGCCGTCTATACCAACCCGCGCTACGGCGCGTGGGAACTGTCGATGGACCGCGCCAACACAGTGCGCGCCATCCTCGGCGAGTTCGGCCTCTCCGACGACCGCATCCGTTCGGTGATCGGCCAGGCATCGGCCCGGCCGCTGTTCCCGAACGATCCCTATCTCGCCGGCAACGGGCGCATCGAGATCACCGTCCTCTACCAGGCGCCCCCGGTACCGGCCGGCCTCAAGCCCTGAGGCTCCGGCCGGCCGCCGTTCGGATCAAGCCCCGGTGACGCGCCAGATGACGTCGCCGACATCGTCGGCCATCAGCACCGCACCATCCGGCCCGATGACGACGCCAACCGGGCGGCCATAGGAATCCTTCTCGTCGGGAGACAGGAAGCCGGTGAGGATTTCGCGCGGGGTGCCGACCGGCTTGCCGTTCTCGAACGGCACGAAGGCCAGCTTGTAGCCGCTGAGCGTCGAGCGGTTCCACGAGCCGTGCTGGCCGATCGCCATGCCCTGCGGGAAGCCCGGCAGCGTGCCCGCGGGCAACCAGCAGAGGCCGAGCGAGGCGGTGTGGCCGCCAAGCGCATAGTCCGGCGTGATGGCGCGGGCGACGAGCGCGGCATCCTGCGGCACGCGGTCATCGACCGTCCTGCCCCAGTACGAGTACGGCCAGCCATAGAAGCCGCCATCCTTCACCGAGGTCAGGTAGTCCGGGGGGGTCTCGTCGCCCAGCCCGTCGCGCTCGTTGACCACGGTCCACAG
>NZ_JAQGJL010000079.1 GCF_028290645.1 Devosia sp.
GGAGATCCTGAAGGCGCACTATCGAGCCGCCGACGTGCTGATCCTCGACCAGCCCACCGGCGTCCTCACCCCGTCCGAGGCCGACGACCTGTTCCGCGTGCTGCGCGTGCTGCGCGACCAGGGCAAGACCATCATCCTCATCACCCACAAGCTGCGCGAGATCATGGCCATCACCGACTATGTCTCGGTGATGCGGCAGGGCGCCATGGTGGCGACGCTGAAGACCTCGGAAACCAATCCCGCCCAGCTCGCCGAGCTGATGGTCGGCCGCCACGTGCTGCTGCGCGTCGAAAAGGGCCCGGCCACTCCCGGCGAGACCTTCCTGTCGGTCGAGAACCTCGTGGTCAAGGACGACCTCGGCGTCACCCGCGTCAAGGACGTGAGCTTCACCGTCCGTGCCGGCGAGATCGTCGGCATCGCCGGCGTCGCCGGGAACGGCCAGTCCGAGCTGCTCGAAGCCGTCTCCGGCATGCGCGACCAGTCGAGCGGCATCGTCCGGCTCAAGGGCACCCCGCTCTCGCTCGAAGGCGACGACGGCGCCCACCGCGCCCGCGCCGCCGGCCTCGCCCACGTCCCCGAGGACCGCCAGCGCATGGGGCTCGTCACCGCCTTCGAGGAATGGGAAAACGCCATGCTCGGTTACGAGGACGACCCGGCCTACGGCAAGGGCATCATCCTCGATCTCGAAGCGGCCCGCGCCGAGGCCCGCGAGCGCATCAAGAAGTTCGACATCCGCCCCGCCAACGAGCGGCTGAAGACCGCCAACTTCTCCGGCGGCAACCAGCAGAAGATCGTGCTGGCGCGCGAGATGGAGCGCAATCCCGACGTGCTGATCGTCGGCCAGCCGACCCGCGGCGTCGATATCGGCGCCATCGAGTTCATCCACAACCAGATCATCAAGATGCGCGACGCCGGCAAGGCCATCCTCGTGGTCTCGGTCGAGCTCGACGAGATCCGCTCCCTCGCCGACCGCATCCTCGTGATGTTCGACGGCCACATCGTCGGCGAAGCCGACCCCGCCACCGCCACCGAGCGCGAACTGGGCCTGATGATGGCCGGCGTCACCGAGGACAAGGCCGCGCCCCGGCCGCACGCCGCCGCCGCGGGGACCCCGTCATGAGCGCCGCGCTGAAACCCATCCCGCGCTGGGCCGACATCGTCCTCTTGCCGGTGCTCAACCTGGCGCTGGCCTTCATCGTCTCGGGCCTCGTCGTCCTGTCCATCGGCCAGGACCCGCTCGCCGCGCTCAACGCCATCACCACCGGGGCGTTCGGGTCGGGCTACAATTTCGGTTACACGCTCTACTACTCGACCAACTTCATCTTCACCGGCCTCGCCGTGGCGCTCGCCGCGCATGCCGGGCTGTTCAATATCGGCGGCAACGGCCAGGCCTATATCGCCGGCCTCGGCGTCATCGTCGTGGCGCTCGCCATGCAATCGCTGCCCTGGTGGCTGACCCTCCCGGTCGCCATCCTCGCCGCCGCTGCGGTAGGCGGGCTCTGGGGCTTCATTCCCGGCTGGCTGCAGGCCAAGCGCGGCAGCCACATCGTCATCACCACGATCATGTTCAACTTCATCGCCTCGGCGATCATGGTCTACATGGTGGTAAACGTCCTGAAGCCCGCCGGCATCCTCGCCCCGGAATCGGCGATGATCGCCCCCGAGGGCCGCATGCCCAAGCTCGGCGCCTTCATCCCGTTCTTCAAGAACACCGACGTCAACTTCACCCTGCTCCTGGCGCTCGTCTGCCTCGTCGGCGTCTACGTGCTCATCTGGCACACCCGCTTCGGCTTTGCCATGCGCGCGCTGGGCCACAACCCCACTGCCTCGCGTTACGCCGGCATGTCCAACTCAAAGATCATCATGATCGTCATGACGCTGTCCGGCGCGCTCGCCGGCATGGTGGCGGTCAACCAGGTGGTCGGCGTGCAGTACCGGCTGGTGCTCGACTACGTCGCCGATGCCGGCTTCGTCGGCATCGCCGTGGCGCTGATGGGCCGCAACCACCCCATCGGCATCCTGCTCGCCGCCCTGCTGTTCGGCGCCCTCTACCAGGGCGGCAACGAGCTGCAATACGTGATCCCGGGGTTGTCGAAGGAAATGGTCGTCGTCATCCAGGCTTTGGTGATCCTCTTCACCGGCGCCATGGAGGGCCTGTTCCGCCCCGGCCTGCAGCGCCTCTTCATGGCCCTGACGCCGCGCCCCAAGCCCGGCGCCGTCGAAGCCAGCAGCGTCAAGTCGGGGAGCTGAGCGATGGACCTCGGGATCATCCTCTCCACCCTCGATGCCACCATCCGGCTCTCGACCCCGCTGCTGCTCGCCTGCCTCGCCGGGCTCTATTCCGAGCGCGCCGGCGTGTTCGATATCGGCCTCGAGGGCAAGATGCTGGCTTCGGCCTTCGCCGCAGCCGCGGCTGCCGCCGTCACCGGCAATGTCTGGCTCGGCCTCCTCGCCGGCGTCGCCGTGTCGATCGCCACGGCCGGGCTGCAGGGCGCCGCCGCCATCACCCTCAAGGGCAACCAGCTGATCACCGGCGTCGCCATCAACATGCTGGCGGCCGGGCTCACCACCTTCCTCGGCATCCAGTGGTTCGCGCAGGGCGGCCGCACCCCGCAGCTCACCACCGACGGCCGCTTCCAGAACCTCACGCTCCCCTTCGCCAACGAGCTCGCCAACGTCCCAGTGATCGGCTCGATCTATTCGGAGCTGATCTCGGGCCACAATATCCTCGTCTATGTCGCCTTCCTCACCGTACCCATCACCTGGTGGGTGCTCTACCGCACCCGCTTCGGCCTCCGCCTCCGCGCCGTCGGCGAGAACCCCCGCGCCGTCGACACCGCCGGCATCTCGGTGACGCGGCTGCGCTACCAGGCCGTGCTCATCACCGGGCTGCTCTGCGGCTTCGCCGGCGCCTTCTTCTCGATCGCCCAGGGCTCCGGCTTCGGCAACAACATGACCGCCGGCAAGGGCTTCATCGCCCTCGCCGCCCTCATCTTCGCCAAGTGGAAGCCCGTGCCGGCCATGTACACGTGCCTCCTCTTCGGCTTCCTCGATGCGCTGCAGATCCGCCTGCAGGGCGCCGAAATCTTCGGCGTCGGCGTCCCGGTGCAGGCCATCCAGGCGCTGCCCTACATCCTCACCGTCGTGCTGCTCGCCGGCTTCATCGGCAAAGCCGTCGGACCCAAGGCCGGCGGCGTCGCCTACACGAAAGAACGCTGATGCTTCGAGCCGCGATACAGCTGCTGTCGCCTCCCTCCCCCTTGAGGGGAGGGATCGAGGGAGGGGGTGGTTCGGTGATCACCGAGGGACCCCACCCCCAACCCCTCCCCTCAAGGGGGAGGGGAGCGCACCCGCTGCCAGCCGAAAGCACTAGACCATGCATCCCCTCGATCCAGAACTTTTCGCTGCCGCCGAAGCCGTTCGCGCCAAGGCCTACGCGCCCTATTCGAACTTCCACGTCGGCACCGCCATCCTCGCCGATGACGGCAACATCTATGTCGGCTGCAACGTCGAGAACGCCGCCTATCCGGTCGGCAACTGCGCCGAGCCGTCCGCCATTGCCGCCATGCTCGCGGGTGGCGGCAAGCGCATCAGGCGCGTCTATACCACCGGCCCCGGCATGACCCCCGTCACCCCCTGCGGCGCCTGCCGCCAGCGCATCCGCGAGTTCGCCGACCAGGACGTCGTCGTCGTCTCGCACGGCATCGACGGCGCTCCGCTCGAGCAAACCATCGCCCAACTGCTGCCGCACTCTTTCGGCCCCGAGTTTTTGGGCCGATAATGGCAGTCGATAAGCTGCCGCAAACCCCGGCTAAGGGACCGCGGCAAGGAGGCCACATGAACCTGCGCGTCGTCGATCCAGCCGTTCAGCCGGCATCAAAACACCGCCGCAATCCCGGCTTCCCGCTCGATCTCGATTGGGTCGGCCGCGTCCGCATGAACCGTTCGGCGCTCGAGCGCCGCGCCACCACGCTCCCCGCCCGCCGCACGGTCAAGAAGGACTACCAGGCCGCCTGGCTGCTGAAGGCCATCACCCTGATGGACCTGACGACGCTCAACTCCGACGATACCCCCGGCCGCGTCGAGCGCCTCTGCGCCAAGGCCCGCCACCCGGTGCGCCAGGACATCCTCGATGGCTTCGGCGTCGCCGACCTCAGGATCCAGCCCGCCGCCGTCTGCGTCTACCACGCCTTCGTCAAGACCGCCGTCGCCGCGCTCGAGGGCACCGGCATCCCGGTTGCCGCGGTCTCCACCGGCTTCCCGCACGGCCTCGCGCCGGTCGAAACCAAGCTCAGGGAGATCGAGTCCTCGGTCGCCGATGGCGCGAGGGAAATCGACATCGTCATCGAGCGCCAGATGGTGCTGAACGGCGACTGGCAGGCCCTCTACGACCAGATCAAGGCCTTCCGGAAAGCCTGTGGCGACGCCCACATCAAGACCATCCTCGGCACCGGCGAACTGGCGACGCTCAACAACGTCGCCAAGGCCTCGCTGGTCTGCATGCTGGCCGGCGCCGATTTCATCAAGACCTCGACCGGCAAGGAAAAGGTCAACGCCAACCTCCCCACCTCGCTGGCCATGATCCGCATGATCCGCTGGTTCCACGAGGAAACCGGCATCGAGATCGGCTACAAACCCGCCGGCGGCATCGCCACGGCCAAGCTCGCGCTCGACTACATGGCGATGATGAAAGAGGAACTCGGCGTCCACTGGCTCGAACCGCACCTGTTCCGGTTCGGGGCGAGCTCGTTGCTGACCGACATCGAGCGGCAGTTGGAACACACGCTGACCGGGCATTACGCGGCGGATTATCGGATGCCGATGGTTTAGCGCGCGCCGACCCCCACCCCTGTCCCCTCCCCGCAAGGGGGAGGGAGACGATGGAGCCGCAAGCTCCGTGGGTGAGGTAACGAAGACAATTCGAGAGGGTCTCCCTCCCCCTTGCGGGGAGGGGACAGGGGTGGGGGTCCCGGAGCTCCGCACCCTCAGTCGGGAGGAAAAACCCAAATGAACAAAATCGCCGAAATCTTCACCTCCCTCGACTACGGCCCGGCCCCCGAGTCCCCGGATGTGGCCCTCGCCTGGCTCGCCGCCCACGACTCCACCTTCGGCCATTTCATCGACGGCAAGTGGACCAAGCCCGGCAAGACCTTCGCCACCGAAAACCCGGCCACCAACAAGCCACTCGCCCAGGTCACCGACGGCACCGCCGAGGACGTCGACGCCGCGGTGAAAGCCGCCCGCGCCGCCGCAAAACCTTGGGCCGCCCTCTCCGGCTACCAGCGCGGCAAGTACCTCTATGCCATCGCCCGGCTGATCCAGAAGCACTCGCGCCTCTTCGCCGTGCTCGAAACCATGGACAACGGCAAGCCGATCCGCGAGAGCCGCGACGTCGATATCCCGCTCGTCGCCCGCCATTTCTACCACCACGCCGGCTGGGCCCAGCACCTCGAGCGCGAGTTCCCCGATCACGTGCCCTATGGCGTCTGCGGCCAGATCATCCCGTGGAATTTTCCGCTCTTGATGCTCGCCTGGAAGATCGCCCCGGCGCTGGCCGCCGGTAACACGGTCGTCCTCAAGCCCGCCGAGTTCACCTCGCTCACCGCGCTGCTCTTCGCCGAGATCTGCGAGAAGGCCAAGCTCCCCAAGGGCGTCGTCAACATCGTCACCGGCGAGGGCGACACCGGCGCCGCCATCACCAACCACCCCGATATCGATAAGATCGCCTTTACCGGCTCGACCGAGGTGGGAAAGATCATCCGCCGCGCCACCGCCGGCTCCGGCAAGGGCCTGTCGCTCGAACTCGGCGGCAAATCCCCCTACATCGTCTTCGACGACGCCGATATCGACAGCGCCATCGAAGGCCTCGTCGATGCCATCTGGTTCAACCAGGGTCAGGTCTGCTGCGCCGGCTCGCGCCTGCTCGTCCAGGAATCCATCGAGGAGCGCTTCCTCGAAAAGCTGAAGCGCCGCATGGCGACCCTCCGCGTCGGCGATCCGCTCGACAAGGCCGTCGACATCGGTGCGCTGGTGGCTCAGGTGCAGGTCGAGCGCGTCCGCGACCTCGTGAAAAAGGGCGTCGCCGAAGGCGGCCAGCTCTACGAGCCCGATATCGATCTGCCGCAGGGCGGCTGCTTCCTCCGCCCGGCGCTCATCACCAATGTCTCGCCCGCCAACACCGTCGCGTCCGAGGAAATCTTCGGCCCCGTCCTCGTCGAAATGAGCTTCCGCACGCCGGAAGAGGCGGTGGCGCTGGCCAACAACACCAAATACGGCCTCGCCGCGACGCTCTGGAGCGAGAACATCAACCTCGCCCTCGATATCGCGCCAAAACTCAAGGCCGGCGTCGTCTGGATCAACGGCACCAACAATTTCGACGCCGCCGTCGGCTTCGGCGGCTACAAGGAATCCGGCTTCGGCCGCGAGGGCGGCAAGGAAGGCATGGCGAGCTACCTGAAGCCGGCCTGGGAGAAATCCCTCAAACCCGCCACCCCCGCCGCTATCATCCCTGCGAAAGCAGGGACCCAACCCGCTAACCCATTGGACGACGCGGGTATCGATCAAACCGCGAAAATGTATATCGGCGGCAAGCAGGCCCGCCCGGACTCTGGCTATTCCCGCCCCGTCCATGGCCCCACCGGCGCTCTCGTCGGCGAAGTCGGCGACGGTAATAGGAAGGACATCCGCAACGCCGTCGAAGCCGCCCGCGCTGCGCTGAACTGGTCCACCACCACCGCCCACAACCGTGCCCAGATCCTCTATTTCCTCGCCGAAAACCTCGAATACCGCGCCGAAGAATTCGCCGCCCGCATCAAGGCGCAGACCGGCGAGGACGGCACGGCCGAGGTCGAAGCCTCGGTCGAGCGCCTCTTCGCCTTCGCCGGCTGGGCCGACAAATACGACGGCGCCGTCCACAACCCGCCGCAGCGCATGATCGCCACCGCCATGGTCGAAGCCATAGGCACCATGGCCATCCTCGCGCCACCCAGCCGCCCGCTATTGGGCTCCATCGCGCTCCTCGCCCCCGCCCTCGCCATGGGCAACACCATCATCCTCGTCCCCTCCGAGCGCTCGCCGCTGTCGATCACCGACCTCTACCAGGTCATCGAAACCTCGGACGTGCCGAGCGGCGTCATCAACATCGTCACCGGCGAGAGCAAGGTGCTGGCCAAAACCCTCGCCGAACACGACGGCATCGACGCCATCTGGTTCGCCGGCGATGCCGAAACCTCGGCGACGGTCGAGAAAGCCAGCGCCGGCAACGTCAAGCAGACGTGGACCAGCCGCGGGCTTTATTACGACCTGAGCGACAAGCTGAAGTTCGAAGGCGATTATTTCCTGCGACGCGCGACACAAGTGAAAAACGTCTGGGTGCCCTATGGGGCGTGACCGCTGCACCAACCCCATGTCTCCCTCCCCCTTCTTGGGGGGAGGGGACAGGGGGTGGGGGGCAACTCGCACCGGACTCCCGGCGTGAGCATCGAACGCGCGAGGCAACTCCGCCGTGAACCCACAACCCCCGAGCGCAAGCTCTGGGCGCTGCTTCATTCATTCCGACAAGCTGGTTACCATTTCCGCCGCCAATACCCCATCGGCCCGTATTACGCCGATTTCGCCTGCATCCACGCCAAGCTAATCATCGAGGCGGACGGCGAAACGCATGCACTGCAGGTCGACCACGACCACCGCCGCGACGCCTATCTCCGCTCCCGCGATTACCGCGTCCTTCGGATCTGGAACAACGAGATAACCGGCAATCCGGAGGGCGTTCATCAGGTCATCGCCCAAGCCTTGGCCGGCGTGCTCCTACTGCCCCCCACCCCTGTCCCCTCCCCCCAAGAAGGGGGAGGGAGACCAAGGAACCGAGGGCTCCGAACAGGTCTGAAAGACCTTTCGGCCCGCACCAATGGCGAGGCCACGAAGGCAGGTCGCGAGCGTCTCCCTCCCCCTTCTGAGGGGGAGGGGACAGGGGTGGGGGTC
>NZ_JAQGJL010000105.1 GCF_028290645.1 Devosia sp.
AGTCGCCCATCCGGAAGGCGTACTGGAACGCCATCTGGTTGAGCGACCAGTCGTTCTGCGCAAACTGCGGGCCCGCGAGCCCCATCAGTTGCGGCTCGACGAAGAGCTGCAGCCCGCCGGCCAGCGACAGGATCCCCATCAGCACCAGCGAGCGCCAGATCATCGGCAGCTTGATCCGCGTCGCCAGTTGGAACCGGTTGGCGCCATCGATGCGCGCCGCCTCCATCACCTCGGTGGGCAGGCTCGAGAGCGCCCCCCCGAACACCACGATCCAGCCGCCCGACGCCGAGAAATACGCCATGATGGAAAAGATGCCGGCGACTCCGACGCCCGATATCACATCGGCCCGGGTATCCCACCCCACGCCGTGCAGCACAGGCTGGAACGGGCTGACCGAGGGGTCGAGCACAAACAGCCACAGCACCACGATCGCCGACGAGGTCACCGCACCGGGAAGGAAATAGATAGTCCTGAGCGCATTCGCCGTCCGCCGCCCGACGCTGTCGAGCATCAGCGACAGCGTGGCAACGCCGATCACCGTGATCGCCACCCAGATGGCGACGAACCAGATGACGTTGGCCGCGCTCTGTGGCACGCGGAAGTCGTTGAAGACGAAGTCATAATTGGCGAGCCCGTAGAACGCCATCTCGATGGTGTCGACGAAGCTCAGCCCGAACGCATAGGCGACGGGGAAGATGCCGAACATGGCGAGCAGCAGCAGGTAGGGCAGCAGCAGCAGGTACGACATGCGGGTGTCGCGCCGAGCCTTCTGCTTCTCCTTGCGGGCGCGGTCGCTCGCCACCACCCTCACGTCAGATGCCATCGCTGTTGCGCCCATTGCTGCCCCTCGGTCGGCCGGGCGCGCCCGAAGACGCGCCCGGCCAGTCGGTTGCTTACTCGACCTGGTAGCCGTTGAGCTTGGCGAGGTTGACGAGCTCGGTCTGCAGTGCCGGAAGCGCTGCCTCGACGGTGCCGCCGGTCGCAACCGACTGCGTCACGATCTTGGCGATGGCGTCGGCGACGATGATGCGCAGGCTGGTATAGCCGGGATGGCTGTACGCAGCTGCCGCGACCTGTACGTCGAACACGTCCGGGGTGGCATAGTAGGCGTCGGCCTTGAGGCGCGCGCCCCAGGCGAGCGAGGACGGCTGGTGGGCCGGCAGGGTCACCGCGTTGGTCTGGTTGGCGACATCGGTTGCCATCCACTGGATCAGATCAACGACTTCGGCCGGATGCGGAGTGTCCTTCCAGCCGCCATAGGTGCCACCGCCCCAGCTCCATGTCAGCGGCTGGGTCTGGTCGTCCCACTTGAGCGGCAGCGCGTCGGCAAGCTTGCCAGGCGCCCATTCATAGGTCGGCTTGATCACGTATTCGCCAAACCAGGTCGGGCCCACCATCAGCGGCACCTTGCCGCCCTTGGCGAGGTTGACGAAGTCGGGCTCGAACACGCCGCTCTTGGAGAGGCTGCCATTGGCGACCATCGCGTCGATGAGGCGCGCCGGCTTCAGGCACTTGTCGGTGGTCAAATCGATCTTGAGCGTATCCTCCTTGCCTTCGACCGGCATCGCGAGGTCGCAACCGTCGGATACGAGGAAGGCTTGCAGCAGGCCGGATTCGGTGGCCGAGCCCAGCACGTAGCCCTGCGGTCCGAGCTCTTCGCCCAGCTTCTGGAACTCTTCCCAGGTGGTCGGCAGGGTCTTGCCGAGCTGTTCCATCAGCGGCTTGTCGTACCAGACGATATCGTGCGCCAGGTCGTTGCGGAGGCACAGCAGCTTGCCGTTCACGTGGCACGGCGAATTGCCGTTCGGGTAGAACTCGTCCTGCAGCGCCTGCGGCACCTTGTCGGTCAGGTCCATGAGATAGTTGGAGCGGCGGGTCGAGAGCTGCGCCGTGTAGCCGATATCCGACATGAAGATCACGTCGGGAATCTCGCTCTTGGCCTGCAGCGCCAGCTGGATCTTGGCGATCAGATCGGCCGGCGCCACGGTGGTGACGTTGAGCGTCACGTTGTCATGCGTCTTGTCGTAAAGGTCGAACATGGTGAGCCGCGGCGTGTCCGACCAGACGTTCAGCGTCACGGCGTCCTGCGCCATCGCGGCGCCGGCCATGAGGCCGAGGCCCAAGCCGCCGGCAAGTGCGGCGGTCCTCAAACAAAGCATTAGTCTCTCCTCCCTGTTGTTCCGGCTTTTCGCCGGACTTACCTCCCGGCCGCCGACGCCATCACGGCGCCCGCAGCGTCGAAGACATGCACCTGGGCGGGCCGCAGCCCGACCCGGACCTCCTGGCCTGCCGCGAGTTCGGAATGGCCCATCACCTGCACGGTGATCACCTCGGGCGTTCCTCCATCGAGATAGGCGAATGTGATGTTGCCGAGCCGCTCCACCGACTCGACCTTGGCCCGCAGCGCCGTCATTCCGGGCGGCACCGCTTGCCCCGCCGAAATCACCTCCAGCGCCTCCGGGCGCACCCCGACGGTGACGGCGTCACCCGCCCCCGCGCCGTTCGCGGCGAGTTCGAGCTCGGCCCCGGCGCTCGAGTCGAGGCCCAGCGTTGCCTTGCCGCTGCCGGTGCTCAGTACCTTGGCCGGCAACAGGTTCATCTTGGGAGAGCCGATGAAGCCGGCGACGAACAGGTTGTTCGGCCGCGCATAAAGATCGAGTGGCGCCCCCACCTGCTGGATGCGGCCGCTGTCGAGCGCCACGATCCGGTCGGCCAGCGTCATCGCCTCGACCTGATCGTGCGTCACGTAGATCATCGTGGTGCCGAGCTCGCGGTGCAGCCGCTCGATCTCGAGCCGCATCTGCACCCGCAGCGCCGCATCGAGATTGCTGAGCGGTTCGTCGAACAGGAACACCTTGGGGTTGCGCACGATCGCCCGCCCGATTGCGACGCGCTGGCGCTGGCCGCCCGAAAGCTGCGCCGGCGAGCGCCCCAGCAGCTCGTTGAGCCTCAGGATCCGCGCCGCTTCCTTGACCCGCTTGTCGATCTCGTCCTTGGAGAAGCGCGACAGCCTCAGGTTGAAGGCGATGTTGTCGTAGACATTCATGTGCGGGTAGAGCGCGTAGGACTGGAACACCATCGCGATGCCCCGTTCCGACGGCTCGGCGAAGGTCACGTCCTGCCCGTCGATCAGGATGTCGCCCCCGCTCACCGTCTCGAGCCCGGCGATCATCCGCAGCAACGTCGACTTGCCGGAGCCGGATGCGCCGACGAAGACCACGAACTCGCCCTTGCCGATGCTGAGGTCGATGCCCTCGATGACGCGGACCGCCCCGAACGACTTGCTGACGTTCCTGAGTTCGACAGCGGCCACTCTAGCGGCTCCCGATCGCGCAGCCTGATCCCACCAGCTTCATGATCTCCTCCCGTTGAGATATTAATGGGCGTCAAAAATATCTCAAGTCAAGCTGCGGTAGCTCCAAAATCCTTGGAGAGCGCCGTCGAGACGCCGGTCAGGATATATCGACATCGTGGGGAACCTGGGTGTTCCCTAGGTTTATCGTGAGATTTCCAAAGGCGGCGTTGATATACTAAAGTTGCGAAAACGCCTGCTCTCGATTCCCGGTGAAAATGTCCGACGTCCGCCAAGACAATGAAGGTTACCGCCGCTTCCGCGAGGCCATGCAGGCCGGCACGCTCGAAGCCGGGATGGTGGTGACCCAGAACGAACTCTGCGACGTGCTGGGGCTGTCGCTGTCGCCGCTGCGCGAGACGCTGGTGCTCCTCGAGGAGTTCGGCCTCGTCGAGATCAAGCCGCGCGCCGGCATCCGGATCGTCTATCCGGAGGTGGCGTTCATCCGCGAAAACTACCAGTTCCGCATCATGATCGAGATCTATGCGCTGCGCAGCTTTTCCGACACCGTCACCGCGGAGTGGCTGGCCGGCATGCGACAGAGCCACGAGGAATGCCGACGGCTACTCGCCGGCGGCGGTCCGGTCGAAGAGGCGCAGGCCGCTTTCCTCGCCCTCGACGGGCGGATGCACCATGAGATCGTCGCCTCGCTGGGCAATCGCGCCATTCTCGATACCCACATGCGCCTGCAGGAAAACATCCGCATGGCCCAGCGTGTCCACCGCCGCCCCGGCTTCCGCGGCTATTTGATCGACACGATCGACGAGCACATGCAGGTCATCGCCGCCCTCGAGCAGCGTGACCTCGCCGGCGCCGTTGCCGCAATGGAAGCCCATTTCCGCGCCTCGACGCACCGGACCTTCGCGGCCTAGGAGCCGCGCGCCACGCGACCTCGGGGCTATTCGGGCCAGCGGTTGTCCGGGCGCCAGAAGCCGAGCTTGGGCGTGTTCCACTCATCGGTCGGCAGGAACATCGTGCCGGGAGTGCGGAGGTTCTCCTCGATCGCATCGAGGTTGAGGTCGATGCCGAGGCCCGGCCTTTCCGGCACCTTCACGTAGCCGTCCGCCATGTAGTCCGGGTCGAGCCCGGTGACGAGGCCTTCCCAGAACGGCAGGTCGAGGCCGTGATGCTCGCAGGCGACGAAGCTCGAGATCGCGGCGGCGGTGTGGATATTGGCCATGAAGCCGATGGGCGAGCCGGCACAATGGAGCGCCGTCGGCAGCCCCTCCTCCTCGCCGTCGTCGGCGATGCGCTTGGTCTCCATCAGCCCTCCCGACGACAGCAGGTCGGGGTGGAGGATGTCGTAGGCCCGCGTCCGGATCGCCTCACGGAAGCCGTCGCGCAAATAGAGGTTCTCGCCCGCAGCGATCGGCGTCAGCAGCGCATCGGCGACCTTCTTGTGGCCCGGCGTGTCGTAGAACGGCACCGGGTCTTCCATCCAGGCGAGATTGTACTTCTCGAGCGCCTTGCCGAGCCGGATCACTTCGTCGGCAGTGAGGTACCCCTCGCCGAAATGATCGACGCAAAGCTGCACGCCATTGCCGACCGAATCGCGCACCATGGCGACGACATTGGCCGCCGCCTCGATGCTCTCCTCGGTGAGTTTGACGCCCCGCCCGGCCATCGGCGCCTTGAACCACTTGCCGGATTCATAGGGGATGTCGAACTGCGCATCATGCCCGATCAGCGGGTTGTCGCCGGTTTCGAACAGGCTGGGGCGCAGGTCGAACTTGATGAAGGTGAGCCCGCGGTCGCGGCGGCTCTGCACCGCCCTGACGAAGTCCTCGGGGGTCGGGTTGTCCGGCGTCGGGGTATCGCCGTAGAGCCGGACCTTGTCGCGATATTTCCCGCCAAGCAGCTGGTAGCAGGGCACGCCGTAGACCTTGCCGATCAGGTCCATGAGCGCAATCTCGATGCCGGACACGCCGCCGCCCTCGCGGCCCCAGTTGCCGTAGCGCTTGATGGCGCGGAAGATCATGTCGACATTGCAGGGGTTCTGCCCCAGCAGCATCGACTTGAACTGCAGCGCGTTGACCGCATGGCCGGCATCGCGCACCTCCCCGAGGCCGTAGACGCCCTGGTTGGTGTCGATCCTGAGGATCGGATAGTCGTAGTTCGCCGCCACCACCGCGAGCCGCATGTCGGTGATGCGGAGCTCGGTGGGGCTCGAATGGGTGTCGATGGCGTTCTCGATCCGCCCAAGCTGCTGTTCGGTCATCTGGCTTTCTCGAAAATGGGCTTCAGCGGCGGTGCGTGTAGGCCGGGAGCATGAATTCGGTGAGGTCGTCCATGATGGCTGCCGCTTCCGCGCGGGCATGGCCGTCGAGCGGCCGGTAGCCGGACTGGCGGACCGCGGCGCTGCCGATGACGCCGCGCATCTTCAGCACTTCCTTCATCAGCGGCATGCCGTAGCTCGCCTCGAGGTCGAGCAACGGCAGCAGCCGCTGGAAGATGTGGCGGGCGCGCTTGTTGTCCCCGGCCTCGATGGCGTTCCACAGCGCCACATGCACATCGGCAATCTCGCAGGCCGGCATGGTGCCGGAAACGCCGTGGCGCAGCTCTTCCATGAAGGTCTTGCCGGCACGGCCGCCCATCACGCCCTCGAGCCTCGCGCCGGCGAGCTGGATGATCTCGCCGACGGTCTGCGCCGGATAACCGGACTCCTCCTTGACGAAGCCCGCATTGGGCAGCTCGTTGACGAGTTCGGCGAGCAGCGCCGCACTCATCGATGAAGCCCCTTGCCCGCTGACGTTCTGCAGGACCAGCGGCAGCGACGTCGCCGCCGACAGCGCGCGGTAATAGGACTTGATGTCTGCGACGGTCGAGGGATGGAGGATCGGCGGAAGCGCCATGATCGCGTCGGCGCCGATGCGCTCGGCGTGGCGTGCGTAGTCCGCCGCGATGCGGTAGTGCGGCGCCGACACCGCGACGATGGCGGGCACTCTGCCTCTGGCCGCGCCGACCACGATCTCGGCGGCGCGCCTCCGCTCCGCCTCGTTGAGATAGCCCCCTTCGCTGGCGAGCGCATTGGCGACAACGCCATGCACGCCGGCCGCGAGACAGAACTCCATGGTCCGCTCGAGTGCCGGCTCATCGAGCCCGAAATCCTCGGTGAACGGCGTCGTCACGATGACGAAGATGCCGCGAAAACTGCTGCGATCCATTATTCCCCTCGCAAGGACCGGCGGCGCAAGGCATCGGTCCCGGCCCTGTCGAGGGCGGCCAACAGCGCTCCGATCCTGATATTCCTCCTCGTGACGCGAGCGGCGGCGGGCGATAACCCCCCCGCCGACGCGTCACGGGCGAACGTGCGAGATGGCACCCAAGCTGTCAACACCGACCATTGTCGGTCGGCCTGAGGGTCGCTCCAACGGCGGCTAGCCGTTGAACTTGGGCCAGAGGAAACCGGCGCGCTTGCGGTAGTTGCGGTATTCGTCGGCGAGCGGCGAATTCTCGAACTTCCGTTCCTCGCCCAGCGCCGCCGTGACGTAGATGCAGCCGATGACGGCCAGCGGCACGAGGCCTAGCGGATGCCAGGTGGCCAGCGTCCAGCCGGTCCAGAACGTCAGGTAGGAGAGATAGAACGGGTGGCGGACGTGCTTGTAGGGCCCGATCGAGATGAGGCCATGCGGCTTCTTCTCGTCGAAGGCGAGGAGCAGGCGCGCCTCGCGCGAGGCAAAGATCGCCGCCCAGAACAGGCCCAGGCTTCCGGCCATCAGAACGATGCCCGCGGCCTTGGCCAGCATGGGCTGTTCAACGGTCCACTGCAGATAGAGGTAGCTGGCGAGGCTGAGGATAACCACGGCCGAGATCAGCATTGTGCCGGGGGGCACCTTGGCGGAGGCGAAATGCGCCCTCAGCGACCAAGTGTACTGCGCTACTATGGCAATGCCGAGCGCCGATATGATCGCGTCTAATAGAATTTGCATGCAATGGTCCACTTCATTTGAAATAAGAGCTGTCCGATGGATGCAACGGGGCAAAAGCCCGGGGCGCCTGTTCCTGCGGCCTTTATGGTTTGTTCACCCTTGGCGTACACGTGGTATAGAGGGTTCTGGATCATGTTGAAGCCCAATTTGCCAAAGGGCCAGCTACATGAAAGCCGTCGACACTATTCTCCACACAAAGAATGCTCGCATCTGTGTGCGCCAGTCCGCCGGTACCGGCATGCCGGTGCTGCTGCTGCATGGCTCGGGGAGTAGTAAGGACGTCTTCGCCAAGCAGTTCGCCCACCCGATGGCGGACAATTACCACCTCATCGCGCTTGATCTGCCCGGGCATGGCGAGTCCTCCGACGCGGACGATCCGAAGACAGCCTACACACTTGGCGGCTTTGCCGACACGGTTGGCGAAGTCCTCGACCAGCTCGGCGTCCGTCACGCGGCGGTGTTCGGCTGGTCGCTCGGCGGGCACATCGCCATCGAACTGTTGCACGCGAACCCGGCGGTCGCCGGCCTGATGCTGACCGGCGCGCCGCCGGTTTCCCACGGCATGCTGGCCATGCTGCGCGGCTTTCACACCGGCTGGGATCTGCTGCTGACCTCGAAGGGGGCGTTCACGCCCCGCGACGTCGAGCGCTTCGGCCGGCTGTGCTACGGCGACAATGTCGAGCCGGCCTTCCTCGATGCCATCCGCCGCTCGGACGGCCGCGTCCGCACCACCGTGTTCAAGGGCCTGATGCGCGGCGAAGGCGCCGACCAGAAACGCGTCGTCGAGGAAGCCGTGGTTCCCATTGCAATGGTCAACGGCGCCAACGAGCCATTCGCGCGTCTGGGCTATGTCGACAGCCTCTCCTACCGCACGCTCTGGCACGAGCATTGCGAGGTCATCCCCGGGGCTGCGCACGCCCCATTCCTCGAAGCCCCCGATGTCTTCAACCCGCTGTTCGAGACGTTCGTCGCCGATGTCGGTCGCCACAGCGCGGCGGCCGAGAATCGTGCCCGCGGGGCCCGGAGCGCCTGACCGGCATCAGTTGCGCCGCTTGAGCCGCGCCCACACTTCGCTCGCTGGGCGCAAGGTCAGCGTCGGGAAGGGCACCAGCGGCTTGGTGCCGTGCTGCTCCAGCCGGTAGCGCCGGCAGATGGTAGCAATGAGCAACATCGCCTCCATCATCGCAAAGCGGTTGCCGATGCAGATGCGCGGTCCGCCCCCGAACGGGAAATAAGCAAAGCGCGGCAGTGTCCGGCGCAGGTCGCCCGACCAGCGCTGCGGCTTGAAGGCCAGCGGATCCTCGTAATACGCGGGGTTCCGGTGCACCGCCCAGGAACTCATGTAGACCGTCGTCCCGGCCGGCACGTCGTAATCGCCGATCCGGCAATCCTCCTTGGCCTCGCGCCCGATCGCCCATGCGGCGGGATAGAGCCGCAGCGTCTCGATCACCACGTTCTCGGTGACCTTCAAATGCTGCAGGTCCTCGTTGCGGATCGGCCGATCGCCGACCGTCGCCTCCACTTCGGCGGCGATCGCATCCTGGATCTCGGGCTGCTGGCTCAGCGCGTAGAAGGCCCAGCACATGGTCAGCGCAGACGTCTCGTAGCCGGCCAGCAGCATGGTCAGCACTTCATCGCGCAGCTGCGTGTCGGTCATCGGCTTGCCGTCGTCGTCGCGCGCCGCCATCAGCATCGAGATGAGGTCGCCCCGGTCATCGCTGCTGCCGCGGCGTTCGTCGATGAGTCGCGCCACCACCCCCTCGATGGCCGCAACGCCCCGGCGATAGCGGATATGGCCCGGCAGCGGCACGGCGTCGGGGATAAGGAACAGCCGCGAGTAGCGGCGCGAAATCTCGGCGAGAATGTCGCCCATCGCCTGCTCGATGACCTTTACATCCGCCTCGACCTCGGCGCTGAACATCGTCTTGGCGGCGATCTTGAGCCCCAGCGCCATCATCTCGGGACGCAGGTCGATGACCGTGTCGTCGGGCCAATTGTCCAGCATCTTCTCGGTGAGCTGGGTCATTGAGGTGTCGTAGCTCTTCAGCCGATCCCCGGCAAAGGCCGGCGCCGCGAGCTTGCGCTGCCGCTGCCAGAACTTGCCTTCGCTAGTGAAGAGGCCGGTGCCAGTCAGCAGCGCCACATGCCGCCAGAAGAACCGGTGCTTGGTGAAGTTTTCGTGCTGCTTTACCAGCACCTGCTCGATCAGGTCGGAGCCGTTGAGCAGCACCGTCGGCCAGGCGCCCAGTTGCAGACGAACGATCTCGCCATATTGTGCGGACCATTTCTCGAACGCGCCAAACGGATCGAGCCCGATATCGAGCAGGTTCCCCAGCACGGGCAGCCCCTTGGACATCGGCGCGATGCGTGCCGGCGGAAGGGACGCCGTCAATTCAGCACTGCCAGCTTCACTCATCTATGACCCCTTCAATTGCCCAATTCAAAAGTGTGCTTGAACTGTAGCTTCGCGCCGGCGCCGGAGCCAGTGGGATTCCACTACGCGGATAGACTTGGGACCTCAGTCCGGACTGTCCCGCGCAGCAAGTCATGCCGGAATAAGACAAGGTTAGCTGCATTGCCACGAACAGCAAAAAGCCCGCCGAACTCGAGGTTCGCGGGCTCTTGGCAATCTATTCAGGCTTTTCGGACTCTCCCGAAATATGGGAGACTTGGTTGCGGGGACAGGATTTGAACCTGTGACCTTCAGGTTATGAGCCTGACGAGCTACCGGGCTGCTCCACCCCGCGCCAACTATATCCAAGCCTTGGCTTTTTGCGTCCTTTGTGTGCGGCCATCGCCGCGACGCAAGGGGTATATAGGCGGTGAACCCGGTTACCTCAAGGCAAAAAGCGCTGGGCGTGACAGTTTTTTGACCTGCCCGCCGGACCCTTACTTTTCGGGCAACGGCGCTGCTTCTGAGGCCGGCCTGGCCCGGCAGCCGATGCCCAGTTCGCGATAGAGCTTGTTGCCGGCGGCGACCAGTTGCGCCCGGGCCACTTCGAGGCCGCGCCGGCTGGCCCGCGGCCCCAGCGCCTCGGGGCGCTTGCCGACGTCGCCGGAGAGTTTTTCGAGGTAGGGGACGAAGAGCTGGATGCTCTGCATGGACGCAATCACGTCAGGGCATTTGCGCGATATGCCCGCGGCCACGGCGCCCGCGAGGTTGGCGTCGGCCGCCTGACGCGCCTCGATCACCGCCTCGGTGTACTCGGCGGTCTCGATCTTTGCGGGCTTGGCGTAGCGCGGCTCGCCGACCTTGTCGGCCGGAGTCTCGAAGTGCACGCAGCGCCGGCTCAGCCATTCCTCGGCTCTCACCCGCGCGGCGAAGGTGAGAACCCGCGACTGCACCACGTGCGCCCTGAGCGGCAGCACGTCCTTGGCGGGCTTGCCGGCGAGGGTAGCGTTCACCTCGGCGAGCAGCCGATAGCCGAGCGCGAAGGAATTTGCGGCGCGCGTCAGCTCGAGGCAATCGTTGCGCTGTGCCGCGGGCTCCATTTTCAGCGTGTCCTGGCCCACCGAGGCGGTGACGGCGCCGACCAGCGCCCCCAGTTCCGCGAGACTCATCTGCCCGATCCGGCCGATTTGCGCCTCGTCCTGTGCCGCCGCGGGAGACGCCAGGGCCGCTGCGACGAGAAGGGCGAGGAGGATGAACGGCTGCGGCAGTTTGGGCACGGGCGATATCCTCGTGGATGCGGGGCGCAATCTCTCCGATCCGCGCTCCGGGCGCAACCTCGAGGCAACCTTCGGGGGATTGTCTCCGTGTGGCTCGCCTCATAGGGTGCGCGCCGCATTGAAGGGGCTTTCCTATGAAGACGAAGACACTTGGCCGCACCGACATTTCGGTCTCCGAAATCTGCCTTGGCACCATGACCTGGGGCAAGCAGAACAGCGAGGCCGATGGCCACGCCCAGATGGACTACGCGGTCGAACACGGCATCAATTTCTTCGACACCGCCGAAATGTACGCCGTGCCGCCCGATGCATCGACCTATGGCAAGACCGAGGAGATCATCGGCACCTGGTTCAAGAAGAGCGGCAAGCGCGACCAGGTGGTGCTGGCCTCCAAGGTCGCCGGCGGCGGGCGGCCGTGGGTGCGCGATGGGCGCGGCATCGACGGGCCGAGCGTGCGCGAGGCGGTGGAGGGGAGCCTGCGCCGGCTGCAGACCGACCGGATCGATCTCTACCAGATCCACTGGCCGCGCCGCGGGCATTACCACTTCGAGGGCTCGTGGGACTACAACCCCTACACCCAGCACAAGGAGAGCGTGATCCCCAACATGCTCGAGGTGCTGCAGGTGATGGGCGAGTTGGTGCGCGAGGGTAAGATCCTGCATTTCGGCCTCTCCAACGAGACCGCCTGGGGCACCATGCAGTATTTGAAGCTGTCGGTGGAGCTGGGCCTGCCGCGCGTGCAAACCATTCAGAACGAATACAATTTCCTGCGCCGCTACTACGACATGGACCTCGCCGAACTGGCTTTCCACGAGGACGTGGGGCTGCTCGCCTACTCGCCGCTGGCGGCGGGCGCCATCTCGGGCAAGTACCTGGGCGGCATGCTGCCGGAGGGGACGCGCGGCGCCGTGTCCGGCTCCGCCTACCGTAACAACCGCTACACCGAGCCGGCGATCCGGGCCTACATGGCGCTGGCGGAAAAGCACGGGCTCGACGTCTGCCAGATGGCCATCGCCTTCTGCCTGACCAAGCCCTTCATGACCTCGGTGATCATCGGCGCCACGACGATGGACCAGCTGAAGGTCAACATAGCTGCCGCAGATTTAGAGCTGTCTGACGCGGTGCTGAACGAGATCCAACAGATCTTCATGCGTTTTCCGCGCACGCTTTGAGGTGCTGGGTTGCGCGGCCGGCGCGCGCTGACCCCCACCCCTGTCCCCTCCCCTCAACAGGGGAGGGAGAACCTCACACTTCATTCTGCGCATGACCCGTACCGAGCGCGACGCGGCGGTGCTGGACGGCAAGTGGCCTGCTCCTCCCGAGCAATCGCGCGACCCGGTCGAGGGCATGCGCTTCGTCAGCCTGTTGTCGCCACCTTTCATCTGAGGCGGTCGCCAAGCGCTGCAGCGGCGCTATAAAGGGAGCACCCGACTCTTCGAGGCTCCCGGCGCATGCAGTTGTTCGCGACGCTTTTCCCGCTGATCTGCTGGTTCGGCTACAATTTCGGCGTGCCGCTGCTCGAGCGCAAGCGCCCGTCGCTGTCGATGATCATGTCGATGCAGCGCCGGCGCTGGGTGGCGAACGCAGTGACCCGCGACACGCCGATGGACGCCATCCTTGCCGGCAACCTGATGGGCTCGGTGAGCTTTCTGGCTTCGACATCCGTGCTGCTGATCCTCGCGGTGTTCACCGCCTTCGGCAACCTCACGGCCCTGACCGATGCGCTGGCGACCGCGGGCATCCGGGCGAGCTATGCGTCGCACGACGTGCAGGTCCACCTGTTCGCGACGCTCGCGGTGTTCGTCGTCAGCTTCTTCGCCTTCACGCTGGCGCTGCGCCAGTTCAACCATTTCTGCATCCTGATCGGCGCCATCGATCACTCCGGCCACACCTCCCACGACGAAGTCGACGCCATCGCGCAACTCAACACGCTCGCCGCCAGGAACTTCAACAACGGTATCCGGGCGTACTACTTCGCTGTGCCGATGGTGGCCTGGTTCGCCAGCGAATGGCTGGCCATCGCCGCGAGCATCATCACCGTGGGCTTTATCATCCACCGCGAATTCTTCTCGAGCGCCCACCGCGTGGCCGCCTCGGTGGCGGTGCTGGCCAGCCGGCGGGAGAAGGAGCACGGCTGAGGGGAACCGAACGCCCCCCCGACCACCGAGTCCGGATTGGCCCGCAATTGCGGGCGGCAACATCGCTATTCGAAGCAGTCCGCGATGCTGTCGGCGCCCTTGGGCTTCACGTTGGCATGGGCCCGCGCCACCTCGTTGGCCGTGGCCGGGGTGCACTGGTCGTTGCCGGCAAACGGGCTGCCCTGGCCGGGAGCGTGGTCGGGGACGACATGCCCGGCCTTGTTCGTGATCACCCCCGTCACCGGGTTGACGGACAGGCCGCCGGACTGGGTCGCCTGGAACAGATGGTCGTCGGCATATGCCGGCCCCACCAGGAGCGAGGCCCCGACGTAGAGCAACAGAGCGAGCTTCATCTTGCGTCTCCTCAAAAAGCCCTCACCGCGTCAACATCATTGAGGGGGGAGCTATTCCATCGCGCGGGTAAACTGTCCGCGATCCCGAGGCGCCCGAGATGGGAGCCTTCGCAAGAAGCGTAGGTGGACGATCGGGTCCCAGCTTTCGCCGGGATGATCCCGAGATTGGACGAAGCGGCAGAGGACTGCCGTCAGTTGTCGATCTTGCTCGGCGGATAGGTCTTCACCGGCGATTGGGTCGGAGCACTGAGCGCCGCCTCGAGCCGCCGTTGATTGTCGGCGCCCAGCTGATAGCCGAGCTCCGCGGCCTGCTGGTAGAGGGCCAGCGCATGGGCTGTGTCGCGCGCCACCCCGAGGCCGTTCTCGTAGAAATGGCCGAGATTATTGAGCCCGATCGGATTGTTCGCGGCCGCCGCCCGCTGGGTGAACTCCAGCGCCTTGTCGAGATCTTTGACCCCGCCGGCGCCCTCGAGATACATCCGGCCCAGGTTGGCTGCCGCGTTGGAGTTCTGGCTCTCCGCCGCCTGGCGATAGTATTGACGGGCCAGCGCGAAATCCTGCGCCACGCCGATCCCGTCCTCGTAGAGCAGGGCCAGATTGACCTGCCCCTGAGCGATGCCGGCGTCGGCCGCCTGCCGGTACAGCGCGGCCGCGGCCGCGGCATCGACTTCGGTGCCGTATCCGTTCTGGGTGAGGTAACCGAGCGCGTTTGCAGCAAGCGCGAAATTCCGCTCGACCGCCGCCTGGTAGAGCGCCGCTGCCCGCTGGTAGTCCGGCTCGCCCAGCTCACCGGCCTCGTAGATCCGGCCGAGATTGTACTGCGCGTGGGCATCGCCGAGATCGGCAGCGCGCTGATACCATGCCGACGCCGCGACCACGTCGCGATCGAGGCCGAGACCCTCGGCATACATCGAGCCGAGATTGACCATGGCGCGCGGCAGGCCATGCTCGGCGGCCCGCCGATACCAGCGCGCCGCCTCGGCATAGTCCTGGTCGACGCCCTCGGCGTAGTCGTAGGAAAGCCCCAGGCTGTCGTCAGCCGGCGCGAACCCGGCACTGGCGGCGAGCTGCAGCAGTTCCGCCCCGCGCGCCATGTCCTTGTCGACGCTCTGGCCGACGATCAGCATGTCCCCGAACAGCGTCTGCGCCAGAGCGTTGCCGCCGGCGGCGGCCGATTCGAGATAGGGCACTGCCCTTGCGCCATCACCGCTCGCATTGTGGGCGCGGCCGAGCCAGGCGTTGAGCTGCGCCGATGCCGGGGCCTCCACCAGCGCGGCCGTGCAGACCTCGATGGCCGCTGCGGTATCGATGGCGCTGGAGTCGCGGCCGGTTGCCGCGTAGCCCGCTTCGTACTGGCTCGCCGCGGCCGCGGCGCATCGGTGGAACAGCTCGGAGCCGAGGACAGGAACGGCGCCGAGACCCAGCGCCAGCGTGGTTGCCCCGGCCAGCATCCGTCGCAGCAAACGCATCGCCTCTCTCCCTCCTGCCAGAGCCGATCATACCGCCGGTGTGGGATCGCACCAGCCGCAATGTGCGGCCGAGTGCGCGAGGCAGGCCGGCACGCAATAATGCGGCATTATCTGACATTGACAATCAGGTTTGGGCAGGGCTCAATCCCGCCGACCCAACAGCCACGCCCGCTTTCTGCCCATGCTTGTCTGCCAGTGCAATGTGATCACCGATAAGCAGATCAGGCAGATCGTCACCGGGTTTCTGACCGAGGATCCCTGGCGTATCATCGTTCCGGCGATGGTCTACAACGAGCTCCAGAAGCGCTGCAAATGCGCCGGCTGCGTTCCGAATGTGGTGGACATTATCATCACGGTAACGGAAGAGTACCACCTCCAGATTACCGACAAATCCGCCGAGGCACCGCCTGTGCACGCGCGGCTGTCGGTCATGGGTCGCAAGCGTCCAGGAGTTCGGAATGAAAGGCGAAGCGCAGGTCATCGAGCGGCTTAACGAGGCGCTGTTCCTCGAGCTCGGGGCCGTGAACCAGTATTGGGTGCATTTTCGCATCCTTTCCGACTGGGGCTTCACCAAGCTCGCCCAGAAGGAGCGCGCCGAGTCGATCGAGGAGATGCACCACGCCGACAAGCTGATCGAGCGCATCATCTTCCTCGAAGGCCACCCGAACCTCCAGCGCGTCGCTCCCCTCCGCATCGGCCAGACGATCAAGGAAGTGCTCGAGTGCGATCTCGCCGGCGAGCACGACGCGCGCAAGGCCTACAAGGCGTCGCGCGAACTGTGCGAATCGCTGGGCGACTATGTCTCGAAGAACCTCTTCGAGGAGCTGCTCGCCGACGAGGAAGGCCATATCGACTTCCTCGAAAGCCAGCTGCAACTGCTGAACTCGATCGGCGTTGAGAGGTACGGCCAGCTCAATTCCGACAGCGCCGACAAGGCTGAATAGGCTGCTGTCCCGACGTTCTTCCCAGCCGGCTGCCGACATGGCGGCCGGCTTTTGATTGGCCGCGATTGACATAGGTTCCTGTTTTGTTCACGATTGCGCAACAAGAGGAGGCCCGAAATGCAGTTCCATGCCGGACGCCTGATCGATCATGTGCACATCAACGTCGCCGACCTTGAGAAGGCAGCCGCCTTCTATTCCGCGGTGCTCGAAGCGCTGGAGCTGCCGCCCGGCAACCGGTCGCCCCACGCTTTCCAGTTCGACGAGCTGTACGTCAGCCAGCCCGGGCCCGGCCAGCACATCTCCAGGGTTCATCTGGCCTTCCAGGCGCGCGACGAAGCGATGGTGAAGCGGTTCTACGAAGCGGCGCTCAAGGCCGGCGGCACCGACAATGGCGGCCCGGGCGAGCGGAAATACCATCCCGGCTACTATGCCGCCTATGTGTTCGACCCAGACGGCAACAATATCGAGGCCGTCATCCACGGCAAGGAGAAGCGCTCGGCGGCGTCGATCGTTCGCGAACCGGCGTGAGGGTTCCCCCACGGGCGGGGGGTGGGGGTCCAATGGTGATCGCCGCACCACCCCCTCCCTCAGTCCCTCCCCTGAGGGGAGGGAGGCAATTGAACCCGCAAGCTTCCATCAGGGTGGTGCCGCACCCCTCCCCCTTGAGGGGAGGGGCCGGGAGTGGGGGTCCATCGGTGATCACCGCGCCACCCCTTCCTCAATCCCCCCCTCGAGGGGAGGGAGGCGATGGAACCGCGAGGGGAGAGGTGGATCCCCGCTTTCGCGGGGATGACATCGAGTTTCAGGACAGAGGGCAGCCGGACGGACGGCCGGCGTCTCAACTCCCCGGTCCGTGTGCGGCGTCCCCCAGCTACGCGCGATACGGCGCTTCGAGCCGCGCGATCTCTTCGGCGGTGAGCGTCACGTCGAGCGCTCCGATCGCGTCCTCCAGCTGGCTGAGTTTGGTGGCGCCGACAATCGGGGCCGTCACCGGCTGCTTCTGCAGCACCCAGGCGAGCCCGACCTGCGCCATCTTTACCCCGCGCGCCTTGGCGATCTCCCCGACCACGGCGTTGATGGCGCGGTTCGCCGCCTCGTCCCGCAGGTAGAGCTTCTTGCCGACCTCATCGGTTTCCATCCGCTCGCTGCTCTCGCCCCAGGGCCGGGCGAGGCGCCCGCGCGCCAGCGGTGACCACGGGATGGCGCCGATCCCCTGGTCAATGCACAGCGGCAGCATCTCGCGCTCCTCCTCGCGCTCGATGAGGTTCAACTGGTCCTGCATCGATACGAACCGGGACCAGCCGTGCCGATCCGACGTCATCAGCATCTTGAGGAACTGCCAGGAAGCCATCGACGAGGCGCCGATGTAGCGGGCCTTGCCCGCGCGGACCACATCGTTCAACGCCTCGAGCGTCTCCTCGATCGGCGTGACGGGGTCGAAGCGGTGGATCTGGTAGAGATCGACATAGTCGGTCTGCAGCCGGCGCAGCGAATTGTCGATTTCGCTCAGGATCGCCTTGCGGCTGAGGCCGCGGCCGTTCGGGCCCTTGCGCATCTCGCCATGCACCTTGGTGGCGATCACCTGCTCGTCGCGCGGACCGAATTCCTTCAGCGCCCGGCCCACGATCTCCTCGCTCGAACCGAGAGAATAGACATTGGCGGTGTCGAAGAAATTGATCCCGGCTTCCCAGGCGGCGCGGAGAATGGGGCGGCTCTGTTCCTCGTCGAGCGTCCACTCGTGCGTCCCGCGCTTGGGCTCGCCGAACGACATGCAGCCCAAACAAATCCGGCTGACCTCGAGTCCACTATGGCCAAGACGCGCATACTGCATGATCGCACTCCATTGTTTGCCCTCAAGTTTAGCAGCCGGCAGGGGGGCGCGGGCAAGTCCTGTGCGGAATATTACGTACGCATGGCGGCGGGGCAGAGGTTGCGCTAGTTTGGGCGCGGCTGAGATGGAGGACGCGTTCGATGCTGATCCGGTCGCTCGCAGCGCTGGCGCTGGCTTTGGCCCCGCTTGCCCTTCCCCTCGCTGACGCCCGCCCTGCTTACGCGCAGAGCCAGCAGATCGCGGTGGGCGAATTGATGCGGGCGACGGCGCTCGACGTGGTGTTCAGCCAGTTCGCCGCCACCATCGCCGCCTCGGCCCGCACCGAGGAGATTTCCAGCGACGAGATCTTTCTGAAGCACTGGGAAGCGACGGCGACGACGGTGTTCGACGCCGTCGCGTTGCACCACCGGCTGGCCCAGGCGCTGGAGGGCAAGTTCACCGGCGACGAGCAGGCGGTGCTGGGCGCGTTCTTTCATTCCGATTTCGGCAAGCGCATGACCGTGCTCGAGCGCGACGCGGCGCTGCTCGACCCCGCGGCGCAGGCCGTCGCCATTGCCCGGGGGCAGGAACTGGTCGCCGGCGCTTCGGTGATCCGCCAGACGCAGATCGACTCGCTGATGGAGCTGGTGTCGGCCGAAATCTCGGCCGCGATGGTCGGCCAGTCGGTGCGGGCGCTGCTGCTGGGCCTGTCGGTCTCGCACCAGCAGGGCGACATCGCCGTGCCGTGGCAGGAGATCGATACCCAGGTCGAGGCGATGATGCCCGGGCTGCTCGCCGATGTCGGCCGCACCCAGCGGGCGATGATGGCCTATGCCTACCGCGGCCTCAGCGACGCCGATCTCGACCGATACATCGCCTTTCTCCGTACCCCTCCGGCGCAGAAATTCTACGCCATCGCCGCCTATGCCGTCGGCAGGATCGTCGCTGACGGCATGTCGCATTTCGGCGAGGCGTTTGCCGCGCGGATGAAGAGCGTCAACGTGTGACGCGGGGTGTCGGCGTTACTCGCTCCCCTGCCCGCCATCGATCGGCGCCAGCACGTCGTCCATCTTCTTGATCACCGCGGTCATTTCGGTTTCCGGCGGATCGGGCGTGAACACCGGCCGCGGCGTGCCGGAGGGGAAGGCGCCGAAGGTCTGGAAGAACTCGACCAGGTCGTTGAGGATCGGCATGCGGAACCGCATCATGGCGCCGAGTGCCAGCACCGGCTCAAGATGCCCGAATCCCTCGTAGTACTTCTCGGTGACCCAGACGCCCTGCTCGCGCAGCTTTGCCGCCAGCGCCTCGGAGTTCTGCACCCTGACGATCGGATCGCTGGTGCCGCTGGCAAGGAAGATCGGCGGCGCATCGGCGGTGACGAGGTTCACCGGCTGCGTGCCCTCGGCGCTGGGCGCCGGCCCGAAGGTGTCGCGCACCTGGTCGTACTCGAACGGGTAGAAGTTGTAGGGCCCCGAGATACCGGCGATGGCGCGGATCGGCATGGTGACCTTGTACTCGCGGCGGAACGAGGAATCGAGGCCGAGCATCACCGCGTTGTAGGCGCCGGCGGAGTGGCCGGCGAGGAAGAAGCGCTTCGGATCGCCGCCATACTGGGCGATGTTGTCCTCGATCCAGCGCATCGCCTGCGCGTTGTCCTCGAGGAATTCGGGGTACTTCACTTCGGGCCACAGCCGATAGTCCGCGATCACCGTGACGAAGCCCGCGGCGGCGAGCGCCCGGCCGGCGAACTCGTACTCGAACTTGTCGCCCGCCCGCCAGCTGCCGCCATAGATGAACATCACCACCGGCGCCGGACCATCGGCCTTCTCCGGCTGATAGATGTCGAGCTTCTTGCGCTGCCCGTCGGCATAGGGAATGTCGGCGGTCTTCTTGACGCCCTGGTCCATCGCCTCGGCGATGTTGAAGGGCGAAAAGATCGTCACCTGCGCGACGGCCGGGATCGTCCCGGCAATGGCGAGCAGCAAAACGAGGACGAACCGCAGGGCGGGCTTGATGGGCTTGATCATTGGGGCCGATCTTGATTCCGGAGTCGCGCTTGATGGCCGAGGAACCCGAAGATATTGTGACCAATTGAGGCTGCTGGCGAAATGGCGGCTGGCACTAACCGGCGCGCTGCTGCGTTGTGGCTTCCATGCCGCACCCTAGCTCGAGCAATGTTGTCATCTCCGTCTCCGAGGCGCCGTTCGAGCCGATGGAGGCGCGGCTTGTCGATGAACTGCCGGCCGGGCCGGGCTGGCAGTTCGAGCCCAAATGGGACGGCTTTCGGTGCCTCGCTGTCAAGCGGGCGGGCGAGGTGGCGCTGTTCGCGAAATCGGGCAAGCCGCTGGCGCGCTACTTTCCCGATGTCGCCGAGACGGTGCGCCAGCTGCCGGCCGACGAGTTCGTGCTCGATGGCGAACTGGTCATCCCGGTGGACGGCCGGCTGAGCTTCGATGCCTTGCAGATGCGCCTCCATCCGGCCGAAAGCCGGGTGCGACGGCTGGTGGCCGAACATCCGGCGATCCTCATTGTCTTCGATCTGCCGGTCGCACCGGGCGCAACCGCACTGCTGATGGCGCCCCTCACCGAGCGCCGGGTGGCGCTGGAGCATTTCATCATACCGGGCCTCGCGGGAGTCCGCCTGTCGCCGGCGACGACGGAAAGAGCCGTTGCGGAAGACTGGCTGGCCGGGAGCGGGGTGTCGCTCGATGGCGTCATCGCCAAGCGGCTCGACGCGCTTTATGTGCCGGGCGAGCGGGAGATGCTGAAGGTGAAGCGCATCCGATCGGCGGACTGCGTGGTGGGCGGCTTTCGCTATGGCACCAACAGCAAGCTGGTGGGCTCGCTCCTGCTCGGCCTCTACGATGACGCCGGTCTGCTCAACCATGTCGGCTTCACCTCGATGATCAGCGACAGGGAGCGCCAGCCGTTGACCGAAAAGCTCGAAGCGCTCGCCGGCAACCCGGGTTTCACCGGACGGGCGCCGGGCGGGCCGAGCCGCTGGTCCACCGAGCGAACCGGGAGCTACGAGAAGCTGCGCCATGAGCTGGTGGTCGAGGTGCTTTACGACCAGGTGACCGGCGATCGCTTCCGGCACGGAACGCGGCTGGTGCGCTGGCGCCCCGACAAGGCGCCGCGGCAATGCAGGATCGAGCAGATCACGGGAGCCGGCGACCCGCCGGATCCGTACGCGGTGATGCTGGAATAGCTTTGCGGCACCTAATGCGTTTCATGTTTGGGCGGAAACCTGCGGGCCGCGCCCCCTCTCCCCTTAGGGGAGAGGGTTGGGGTGAGGGGTTCAGCGGTGCAGCGAGCGCTCGTTCTCCGCCTCACCCCTCATCCGGCCTTCGGCCACCTTCTCCCCTGAGGGGCGAAGGGACGGAGCATCAACCGCTTCCGTCAAAC
>NZ_JAQGJL010000115.1 GCF_028290645.1 Devosia sp.
GGCGCGTTCGATGGCGCGGGTGAGGAGTTCGAGCCCGTCCTCGTTGGCGGAAAAGTCGGGCCAGACCCCGCCCTCGTCGGCGACGCCGTGCAATTTTCCCTGTTCCGCCATGGACTTGGCGGCCGCCATATAGACCTCGGCGATGTGCTCGGTGGCCTCGGCAAACGAGGTCGCGCCAATAGCGAGGACCAGGAAGTCCTGGATATCGATGCGGTTGCCGGCATGGCGGCCGCCGCCGAAGATCTGGATCATCGGGGCCGGGATGTGCTGGGCTTCGGGGTCGAGCCCGGCGAGGTGCCTAAGGTGTTGCCAGAGCGGGATTTTCCGGTCGGCGGCGGCGGCCCAGGCGATGGCGGAGGAGGTGGCGACGACGGCGTTGCCGCCGAGCCGGGTTTTCTGCGGGGTGCCGTCGAGGGCGATCAGCGCGGCGTCGACGGCGGACTGGTTGGTGGCCTCCAAGCCCTTGAGGCGGCTCTGGATTTCGCCGTTGACGGCGGCCAGTGCGCCGTTGACGCCGAAGCCGCCGAGCCGCGTGCCGCCGTCGCGCTTGTCGAGCGCTTCGCGGCTGCCGGTGGAGGCGCCGGAGGGGGCGATGGCGCGGCCGGTGGCGCCCGAGGCGAGGGTGACCTCGACCTCGACGGTGGGGCGGCCGCGGGAGTCCCATACCTGGCGGCCGAGAATGGTCTTGATGGCTGACATAACGAACTAGTGGTCCTGACCGGTAGATGAACGCAGGCTGTCGAAGAGCTGAACCAGCCCTGACGCCGGATTTTCGATGAACGGAATGGCCCGGTCGCGAACGGCCTGGCGGTTGATTTCGCTGAGATATTCGACCGGCGACTTGCCGTCGACGCGGGCCAGCATGAGGCAGGGGAGGAGAGCTGCGGCGCGCGCCTCGATGCCGGGGCGGAGAGCGGCGGGGAAGTGGCCCAGCCAGGTCGCGGCGAAGCGCCCCGCCTGATCGAGGAGAATATCACCGAGCGCCGGCAGGTGGATGGATTTCAGCACCAGATGGTTGAGGCAGAAGGCGGCGTCGAAGGCCGGGTCGCCGTACCAGGCGCATTCGGCATCGAGCAGCACCGGGTGGCCGTCGCGCTTCGATACGAGGATGTTCTTGGGGCTGACGTCGCCGTGGACGAGGGCGAGTTTCGTGCCGGCGGTGGCGGCGAGGACGGCGAGGATGCGATCCGCGAGGAAGGTATGGCGGGCGGCGGTGAAGCGCAGATAGGGGTCGAGGCGGAGGGCGTCGATCAGGTGGTCGGTGGGGAACTCGGCGGCAGCGGTGGGGTCGTTCAGCGTCGCGGCATGGATGCTGCCAAGGGCACTAGCGACGGCGACCGGCACGGACGGATCGGCACGGCCGGCGAGGAGTTCGGACTTCCACAGGAGGTAGTCCTCGGCCGGCAGGTATTCGAGCAGCGCGATGCCGTGCCGGCGATCCTCGCCGATCACCTGGGGGGCGGCGCCCGGGACGATGGCGTTGGCGCGGCGCAGCCAGGCGACCTCGTAGTGGTTGCGCTCGAGCGGGGCCTGCCAGTTGCTGGCGACCTTCAGTCTTGGCAGGGCACGCTTGGCGCAGAACTGCCGCCCGTCGGAGAAGCGGATGTGGACGATGTCGGAGGAGACGCCGCCGGTCAGCGGCTCGACCGCGAACTCACGCCCGGCGGCGACGCCGGCCGAAGCCAGGATCGGCGGAAGCAGCGCTTCCCATGTCAGGTCCGGCGCAGTCTCGGCATCCATAAGCAGCCCTCATTCCATTGACTAACATGTTACCCCATGGGAGGCGTGGTAACAATGACGGGAAGCGGGGGTTTCTCGCACAAGCGATTGGACGGAAAGGGAGAAAATGGGACGGCTCGAGGGAAAGACGGTGTTCATGACGGCCGCGGCGGCGGGCATCGGCGGGGCGGCGGCGACGGCATTCGCACGCGAGGGGGCGCGGGTGATCGCCACCGATCGCGACGCGGCGGGGATCGCGCGGAAGGGCGAGGAGCTCGCGGCGATCTCGGCCGGGCACGAGGCCTATGCGCTCGACGTGACCGACACCGGGGCGCTGAGGGCCGCGGCGGCGCGGCACCAGGGGGTCAACGTCCTCTATAACGGCGCGGGCTGGGTGCATCAGGGGATGCTGGGGACGACGACGCTCGAGGAGTGGCAGCTGAGCTTCGACATCAACGTGACGCCGATGTTCGTGCTGACGCAGGCGTTCCTGCCGGCGTTCATCGCGCAGGGCGGCGCCTCGATCATCAATATCGCCTCGGTCGCCTCGTCGCTGAAGGGGGTGCCGAACCGGGTGAGCTACATGTCGAGCAAGGCGGCGGTGATCGGGTTCACCAAGTCGGTCGCCTTCGACTACATGAAGAACGGGGTACGCGCCAACGCCGTCTGCCCGGGCAGCGTCGACTCGCCGTCGCTGCACGAGCGGGCCCATGCGCTGGGCGAGCATGACGAGGTGTGGAAGACCTTCGTCGCGCGCCAGCCGATGGGGCGGATGGCGCAGCCCGAGGAGATCGCACACCTGGCGGTTTATCTGGCGAGCGACGAGAGCGCCTATGCGACGGGGGCGAACTTCATCGTCGATGGGGGGATTACGCTCTGAGGCGGTGATCCGGCGTCGGCGGCAGCTTTCGGCACAAGACGGAACAAGCCGGTGGCCGGCGCCTTGCGGTAGATCGTTGTCTCCGAGCCCTCCCAGCCTGGAGACCACGATGCCAAAACTTGCAGCCGCCATCGCCGCCCTTCCCTTTGCCCTCATCATCGGAGCCCCTGGCTTTGCGCAGGAGGCGGCGGCGCCGGCGATGCCCGCCGCCTGCCAGACCGCGGCCGGGGAAGCCGCCGCGGCGACCGTGCCGGGCAATTCGATGAGCAACATGGACAACATGCGCAGCACGGCCAGCATGCCCGCTGCGGACGAAGCCCATACCGCCCTGATGATGGGCATGGGCACCATGATGCAGAACATGATGATGGGATCCATGGTGCCCAATTTCGACGTGGCGTTCGTCTGCTCGATGCTGCCGCACCATCTGGGCGCGATTTCCATGGCGCAGGCCGAGCTCAAATACGGCAAGGACCCCTGGGCGAGGCAGCTGGCGCAGTCGATCGTCGATG